>WTID01000005.1:42964-80755 GCA_011522855.1 Flavobacteriales bacterium | reverse complement strand
ACATCTACGGGGATGTGGAGGCGGCGACCGAGGAGGAGGTCAAGGCCAATTGGGAGAAGATCAAACTCAAGGAAAAGGGGGAGGAGCGACAAAGCGTCCTGCAGGGCGTCCCCTCCGGACTGCCTTCCCTGGTCAAGGCGCAACGCATCCAGGAAAAGGTCCGCGGCGTCGGATTTGACTGGGACCACGCCGGTCAGGTCTGGGACAAGGTCCAGGAGGAGCTGGGGGAATTGCGGGAGGAGGTGGACCGGAAGAGCGACCGCATCGCCGATGAATTCGGGGATGTGCTCTTTGCCTTGATCAATTACGCGCGGTTCCTCGATGTCAACCCCGACGAAGCGTTGGAGCGGACCAACCGCCGGTTCAAGGCCCGCTTCGAGGCCATGGAGCGCCGCATTGCCGAGGCCGGACTCGATTTGGGCGAGATGCCCCTGGAAGAGATGGACCGCCACTGGGACGCAGCCAAACTCGAACTCGGCCAATGACGCGAGGGCGATTCCTGGCTTGGCTGGCTCTGGTCGTTCCGGTGTGGATCCTGATGGAGGGGTGCACGGCAGAGGGCGCGGGATGTGGAACGCCGCTGGGCCAACCGGTGTCGGACACCCTCTGGTTTGAAGACGTGCCCGAGCAGTTGCTCGTGACCGACCGGGTGGAGGTTCATTGGTGGCCCGGAGACACGTTGCCTCACGCGGTGCGCCATGCCTGGGACGGCACGGTGGACGGGATTGAGGTGCGCCTGAACAACGGGGAATTGATGATCGAGGACCGCAACCGGTGCGGTTGGGTCCGCCGTTTGGATGCGGTCCCCCGCGTAGACCTCCGTGGAATGATGCCCCGGGAGGTGCTGCTCGAGTCCCAAGCGGACTTCATCATGGAGGCACCCTGCACGTCCGGGGATTTGACCGTGGAGGGCGACCAGATGGCCGGCCGCATCGACTTGTGGTTCGAAGCGGACAGCCTCAAGGTGCGCTTGCCCAATGGCATCGGTCATGCATCGGCCAAAGGCGCAGCCGTGCGCTTTTCCACTTTCCGCTCCGGCTATGGGGATTTCGATGCCTCTGCCCTCGACGCGGAGCGGGTTGTGGCCCACCAGGCCGGAACAGGGGTGATGACCTTGCGGCCGGAGGGCTATCTCTACTTGGAGTTGTCCGGGGCTGGCACGGTCTACGTGCTGAGCGAGCCCGAGGCGCAGGACCTCTATGTGTGGCCGGAGGCGACAGGCGAGATCATCGGCCCCTGATTCTCAATCGAGCAGCTGGGCCTCGACGCCGTCGGCGAAGGAGGCCACCCACGCCGCGTATTGGGCCCCACTGGGGTGCAGGCCGTCGGGGGCCACCCAGATTGGATTCCACTGCTGGCTGATTCCCGTAATGTCATAATGGGCAATGCCCGCCTGGACGGTCAGTGTGGAGCAGGCGGCATTGAACTGGGCGAGTTCCATCGAGATGGTGGACTGGTTGCCCTGGCCGAAGGGCGTATACCCGTAATCGGGAATGCTCACCACGAAGACGCGGTCATCCCGGCCATCGGCGAGGTTGACGGCCCGCTCGAGCAGGGCCTGGAATTCCACCTCGTAAGCGTCCAGCGGAAGGCCTTGATATTGGTTGTTGACGCCGATGAGGAGCGACACCAGGTCGAAGGTCGAAGTGTCAATCTGCTGGGCGTCCATGGCGTTGCTCAGGTTCGCCGTGGTCCAGCCGGTGGTGGCGATGATGTGGGCCGGTTCGAAATGGGTCTCGGGCAGGCGCAGGGACAGGGAGTCCACCAGCTGGTTCGGCCAGTCCCCGATGTCCGGAACGCTTTCGCCGATGGTGTAGCTGTCACCGAGAGCGAGGTAGCGCACCGTATCCGGTGCGGCTCCCGTCACCGGGTCAGGCTGCGGTGGGGCCGGAGTCGGAGCCGGGGTGGGAGGCGGAGGCGGATCCTCGCGGGACACCAGGCAGGAGGTGAACAGGAGGCACAAGAGGGGAATCGCAAACCGCATGGACCCAAGGAACGGCATTTGCCTCAATCCGGCAGGAGCAGGAGCACGAGCGCCGTCGTGGCGAGGCCCCATCCGAGGATGTTCCGGCCATCGGGACGCTCTTTGAAGAAGGCGATGCCCGCCAGCGAGGTGGCGAGGACGATACCAAGGTTGTTGGACGGGACGATGGCGGACCGGGGGAACGGCATACTCTCATAGGCCGAGAGCAGGAAGAAGAGGGAGCCCACATTGATGACCCCCAGAATGATCCCGCCGAGGACCGTGGCGCGACTGAGCACGGGTTTGGCCGATGGAACGACGGCCCACCGGAGCAGCCCGATGAGGGCAGCCACGGTGAAGGGCACGGCGGCAAACGACAGGCGGTCGGCATCGCTCGACATGTGCGCTTCCGAAGAAAACCAACCGAAGCCGAGATCAATCAGGCCGGAGCCGAAGAACACGATGGCCGGAAGCGTCCAGTCGAGGTCGGGGCGGTCGTCGGCGGCGTCAATGACGGGATCGTCGGCGTTCCGTCCCGGACTGCTGGCCAGCCAGACGGCGGGAAAGGCGAGGAGGACGGCGGCCGCTTTTGGCCATGTGAAGGGGTCGGCCGGATCCAGCAGAATGAAGATGGACATGGGCAGGACCATCGACATCTTGGTGGCGATGGCCACCACGCCCATGCCGAGGTGCTGGGTGCACTCGCCGATTTTCTTGAACATGTAGAGGAAGGCCAGACCCATCACCGCTCCGGCCAGGGAGCTGGGCTCGGCCACCCGATCGAGGGCATGGGAAGGTCCGGCAATGCCGATGGCGACGGAGCCGGCCACGATGTAGTTGAGGACCACGGCTTCTTCCAGCCGGACATTGAACTTGGGGAACAGCCGGAAACAGCTGAACAGAAGGGTGGACACCAGAATGCTGAGGGCGAGGGCAATCATGGCAGCGGCACCGAGAGGGTGGGGGGACAAAGGGTTCCGACCCAGGCAGCACTGGCCGGATGCACCTGGTACTCGACACGATCTGCGCCAAAAGGATGCTCGCCGCGAAGAAGGGCATCCTCCCCGGTGGGCCAGGACGGGGCGGGCAATCCGCCTCCAGTCCGCTGGGGAGCGTGGCACAAGCGGAGTTCGTCCCACAGTCCAGTGTCGAGGAAGCGGCCAAGGGTGTCGGCACCGCCCTCGACCAGCACAGATCGAACCTCCCGGGCCATCAGGTCCTCCATGAGCAGCGGCAGGGCGTCCTGGCTGTTCGCGTCGAGGCGCACGACGGATTCCGGCAGTTCTTGGGGTCCACCCACCACGAGCGTGGGGTGCCCATCGGCATAGACCTGACGGTCTGCCATCGTGCGTCCCTCAGGGTCCAAGACAATGCGGAGTGGATTCGGACCCTCGGCTTCCCGAACATTCAGAGCGGGGTCATCGGTGCCAACGGTGCCCGCTCCCACGAGGATGGCCCCTTCCTCGGCCCGCCAGTGGTGGGTGAGTCGGCGCAATGCAGGGGAGGTGATGGCCAAACTGCCCATTTCGCCCCTCTCGCGTGGCGGGTCCATGAACCCATCGGCACTGACGGCGCACTTCAGGATGATCCAGGGACGCCCCCGCTCCATGGCACTCAGGAAGCGGCGGTTGAGCCAGCGGCCCTCGGGAAATGCGTCCAGGATGGTGACCTCGATGCCGGCGGCTCGCATGCGGTCGATGCCGGAGCCGGCCACCTTGGGGTTCGGATCCACCATGCCCACAACGCACCGCGCAATGCCGGAGGCGATGAGGGCCTCCGAGCAGGGTGGGGTGCGGCCGTGGTGGCTGCAGGGCTCAAGCGTGACGTAGGCTGTTGCACCCCGAGCATTTCCGCCTGGTGGGAGCGCTTGAAGGGCGGCCGCTTCGGCGTGGGGGCCGCCGACGGCGGCATGCCAACCGGAAGAGAGGACGTGGCCATCGCGGACCAGGACACAGCCGACCCGGGGATTGGGCGCCGTGCCGATGTGGCCCCGACGCGCCAGCGTGAGGGCCTCGGCCATCCATTCCCGGTCCCGGGGGGTGACCTCCGACATGGCTCAGGCCCGGTGCTTGGCCCGGGCGGCGGTGAGGGTGTTGCGCAGCAGGCTCACGATGGTCATCGGCCCGACACCGCCCGGGACGGGGGTGATCCAGCTGCATTTGGGGGCGACGTCGGCGTAATCCACATCGCCTTTGAGGCGGTATCCCCTTTTGGCGCTGGGGTCTTCCACGCGGGTGATGCCCACATCGATGACGACGGCGCCTTCCTTGACCATGTCGGCCTTGACCATTTCCGGACGGCCGACGGCCGCCACCAGGATGTCGGCTTCACGGCAATGGCCGGCCAGATCGACCGTCCGGCTGTGACACAGCGTGACGGTGCAATTGCCCGGCTGACCGCTCCGGCTGAGCAGGAGGGACATGGGGGTGCCGACGATGCTGGACCGGCCGATGACCACGGCATGCTTGCCCTGGGTGTCGATGCCGGAACGCTCGAGCATCGTCATGATGCCGGCCGGCGTGGCGGGGACGAAGCCGGGCAGTCCGAGGGCGAGGTTGCCCATGTTGATGGGGTGGAACCCGTCCACGTCCTTGGCGGGGTCCACCGCCTCGATCACCGCATGGGCGTCGAGATGGTCGGGGAGGGGAAGTTGGACGATGAACCCGTCGATGGCCGGGTCGTCATTGAGGCCGTGCACGATCTCGAGGAGCTCTTCCTGCGTAATGTCCGCTGGCCGTTGGATGAGGGTGCTCTCGAATCCGACCCGGGCGCAGCTGCGCACCTTGTGGTCGACATAGGTGCGGCTGGCGCCGTCCTCGCCGATGAGCACGGCGGCCAGGTGGGGCGCCGGGTTTCCGGCTGCGACCCAATCCCGAACCTCGTCCGCGATTTCCCCCTTGATGGCCTCCGACAGGGCCTTGCCGTCCAGGATGCGTGTGTCCTCCATGGTCATGTGGCTCATCGGGGCATGCGCATTCCTCCAGGCATGGCGCCGCGGCCCATCATGCCACCCAATCCGCGCCGGCGTCCGCCGCCCGCGTTCATCATCTTCATCATCTTCTTCATCTCGCCGAACTGCTTGAGCAGCTGGTTGACCTCCTGGACCGAGGTGCCGCTGCCCTTGGCAATGCGGGTTTTCCGGCTGCCGTTGAGCTTCTCGGGATGCTGGCGTTCATCGGGGGTCATCGACCGGATGATCGCTTCGATGTGCTTGAAGGCGTCGTCGTCAATGTCCACCCCCCGAAGGGCCTTGCCCATGCCCGGCACCATGGCGAGGAGATCCTTGACGTTGCCCATCTTCTTGATTTGCTGGACCTGTTCCAGGAAATCCTCGAAGTCGAAGCTGTTCTTGCGGATCTTCTTCTCGAGCTTCTTGGCCTGGGCCTCGTCAAACTGCTCCTGGGCCTTCTCGACGAGGGTGACCACATCGCCCATCCCGAGGATGCGCTGGGCCATCCGGTCGGGGTGGAAGGGCTCGAGGGCCTCGGGCTTCTCGCCCGTGCCGATGAACTTGATCGGCTTGCCCGTCTCCTCCCGGATGGACAGGGCCGCACCGCCGCGGGTGTCGCCATCCATCTTGGTCAGGATGACCCCGTCGAAGGCGATGCGCTCGTGGAAGGCTTGCGCCGTCCGCACGGCGTCCTGCCCGGTCATGGCGTCGACCACGAAGAGGGTCTCGCTGGGCTGGACGGCCTCCTTGATCCGGGCGATCTCGTCCATCATGGCCTCGTCCACAGCCAGACGGCCCGCCGTGTCGATGATGACGACGTCGTTGCCGTGGCTCCGGGCATGCCGCAGGGCGGCTTCGGCAATGGCCACCGGATTCTTCTCCTCCCGTTGGGTGAACACGTCGGCCCCGACGCGCTTGCCCATGACCTCAAGCTGGTCGATGGCCGCCGGTCGGTAGACATCGCAGGCCACCAGCAGCGGGCGCTTGCCCTGCTTGGACTGGAGGTGCAGCGCCAGTTTGGAGGTGTGTGTGGTCTTTCCGGAGCCCTGCAAGCCGCTCATGAGGATGACCCCGGGCTTGCCTTTGAGGTTGAGGCCAGCGTGTTGGCCGCCCATGAATTCGGCGAGCTCTTCCTGCGTGATTTTCACGAGGAGCTGGCCCGGGCGCACGGAGGTGAGGACCTCCTGGCCAACGGCCTTGTCCTTCACCCGGTTGGCGAAGCGTTTGGCGACGCTGTAGTTCACATCCGCCTCGACGAGGGCACGGCGGATTTCCTTGGTGGTTTCGGCAATGTTGGCTTCGGTGATCGTGGCCTCGCCCTTGATGCGCTGGAAGGCTTTTTCGAAGCGGTCGCTGAGGTTCTCGAACATGGGGACGGCAAAGGTAGACCGGGGAAAGGGGAGGGCCCTGAGCTGCCTGTAAGTGTTCAAAATGACGACGAAACAGAAAAAAACTTAGATGAAACTGTAGAAGTCTTGGACAAAAGAGCTATCTTAGATGCGCTTAACTGCATGAACATGCGCTTTCAACTGTACTCCCTCGCTTGTTTGCTGGTGACCTTCTTTGGCACCGCGAATGCCCAGAACGCCTGTTTCCAGTCCACTGGAGACATGGCGGGATTCTCGCTCTCGGTGGAGACCGTGGCCACGGATGTGGTCGCCGGTTTGACCACCTACCGGGTGTATCTCAACACCCCCTCCACGGATGACTTCGTGTCCGCCGTGATTGGAGATGCTACGGATCCCTTGTTCCTCAACACCACCACGTCCTTCTATCAGGACGCTCTGGGTGGAACGACCCCTGCGGCCATCAACCCCTTGTTCTACACCATGCCGGGACTGGAGAATGTCCTGTACGACAGCTGGGTGACAATCGGAATCGAACAGCAGCCGGACCTCGGCGCGGGTGAGACCGACATCTCCTTGCTTGTCGACCCCAACGTCGCTTCCTGGGAAATCGGGTTCGGCGCCGGCGGCAACGTGGACATCAGCTCGCCCATCGGCGGGGGATGGTACATTCTGCCCAGCAGCGCCAACGGCATCTCCGGTGCCGATCAGAAGGTGCTCCTCGCGCAGGCCACCACCGACGGTGACCTCAGCGGGCAGTTCTACATCCAGATCTTCCCCAACGGAGACCAGTCCCTCCTGATCGAGAACACCTTCGGCTTCCAGACCGTGTCCTGCGGCAGCGCCGGGTGTACCGACAGCAACGCCTGCAACTATGACGACTCGGCCACCGAGGATGACGGCACCTGCACCTATGCAGCCGCCAACTTCGACTGCGACGGCAACTGCCTGACCACGCCGACCACGTTCACCGTGGACATGTCCTGCAGCGGCGAGACCTTCTCCTCCGTGCACGTGACCGGCCCTTGGTGCGGCTGGTGCGGTGCCGAGGCCTACAACACCCTGTCCGATGAGGACGGAGACGGCGTGTACAGCGTCTCCGTGTGCATTCCGGCCGGTGATGTGGAGTACAAGTACATGATCGACAACTGGGCTTCCCAGGAAAACCTCATCGATGACGCCCAGGCCGGAGCAGCCTGCGCCGCGGTCACCGATGCCGCCACCTACGCCAACCGCCTCACGGCGGCGGGTTCGACCACGACCGACACCTACGGCAGCTGCCTGACCTGCGACGAGCAGGCCGAGGCCGCCCTCGGTTGCACGGACGACGATGCCACCAACTACAGCGCCACGGCGACCACCGATGACGGATCCTGCCTCTACAACGTCACCTTCCAGGTCGACATGAGCCAGGCCGGTCTGCAAGACGGGGACATCGCCTACGTCAATGGCAGCTTCAATGGGTGGTGCGGCGCCTGCAATCCGCTCGCTGACGACGATGCCGACGGCGTTTGGACCGCCACCCTGCCGCTCGCCCCCGGCGTGGTCGAATACAAGTTCACGATCAACGGATGGACGGCCCAGGAGGAGCTCCCCGTGGGCGCTCCGTGTGACTACAACCCCAACGACGGGTTCGCCAACCGCGGCTTCGAGCTGATTGACGCTCCCCTGACGTTGGATCTGGTCTGCTACAACAGCTGTGAGGCCTGCGTGGAAAACGCCGGTTGCATGGACTCCGACGCCTTGAACTACGACAGCACCGCCCTCGTGGACGATGCGTCCTGCCAGTACAACGTCACCTTCCAAGTCGACATGAGCCAGTATGGGCTGAATGCCGGGGACGGCGTCTTCCTGAACGGCACCTACAACGGATGGTGTGGTGGCTGCAACGCCATGGACGATTCCGACGGCGACGGCGTCTACACCTTCACGGTGGCCCTCACCGAGGGACTGCAGGAGTACAAATACACCGTCAATGGCTGGGATGCGTCCGAGTCTTTCGACGGCACCGAGTCCTGCACGACCGATCCCGCTGAATTCGTCAACCGCGTAGTCGACGTGACCGGCACTGCGACCCTCCCGGTCGTCTGCTGGAACAGCTGCGACATCTGCTACGACGTCAACAACACCACAGCCGGTACGGCCCACACCACGCTGCAGGGCGCCATTGACGCCGCTTCGGCTGGCGATGCCCTCGAAGTGGTCTCCGGAATCACCCTTTCGGAAAGCATCACGGTCGACAAGGGCCTTTCCCTGAACGGAAATGGAAGCACCCTCGATGTCTCCGGCCTTGGTGTCGGTATCTCCATCGCCTCCGATGTGGACGGTGTGAGCATCAGCAACTTCACCCTGGTGGGGGATGCGAGCACGTACTCTGGAATCACGGTCAACCCCGGCGCCTCCAATGTGTCCATCCAGAACAATGACATCAGCGGAATGGCCTTGTCCAACCCTGGCAACAGCTCGCCGTTGTCCTATGGCATCCTGTGCTGGGGCAATTCGGATCCCGTCAACCCGCCGTCCAACATCCTGATCGATGGCAACGAGATTCACGGCGTGTCCGGTACCGCAATTTCGCTGGGGGACAACACCGAGGGGGTGACCATCTCCAACAACCACTTCTACAACATCCAGCAGGTGTTGGTCAATGGCGCTCCCTGGACCTCCGGAGTCGTGGCCGGACAGGCCAACAATCTGGCCATTTCTGGAAACAACATGGACGGTCTCGGATATGCTTCGGTCTTGACCGCCTGCACCAACACGTCCTTGGATTTGAACCAATACACGAACGGTACGTCCTTGATCCTCCTGGCCAGCCTGCCGAACAGCATCTTGCCGGATGTCACGGACTGGTGGTCCCTTGAGGCCGCAGCCATTGGCTACATCTACTACTTCAACTCTGCAGCAGCCCAGGCAGCGACCGATGCCGGCCTTCAAGCCGTGGGGATTCCGACCGTTCTGTCCTCATCCAACCCCGGGTGCATGGACGCCACGGCCTGCAACTACGATGCGGATGCCCTGACCGACGACGGAACTTGCACGTTCCCGGCCAATGAGCACGTCGACTGTGACGGCAATTGCCTCGCCGACGCTGATGCCGACGGCATCTGCGACGGACAGGAGATCGCCGGTTGTACGGACGCCACGGCCTGCAACTACAGCTCCGGCGCCACCGACGACGACGGTTCCTGCTTCTTCTGCTGTGCCGATGTGACCTCCAGCAGCGCGGGTTATAGCCTCGAGCAGGAGATCGTGGCCGTGGACGGCGTGCCGGGCATGACGACCTACCGCTACTACATCCACACTCCGAATGCCGACGACCTCGTCAGCGCGGTCAGCGGTGACTCCGAGAACCCCACGGCACTGTCCAGCACGGGCACGTTCTACCAGGATGAGCTCGGAGGACTCTTCCCGAATGGCATCAACCCGCTTCTGTTCGAGTCCTTCCCCTCGTTGGAGTTCGACAGCTGGCTGACCATTGGCATCGACCAGATGCCCGACCTCGCCGCCGGTGAGGCCAACATCAGCTATGCCGAGGCTGACAGCGAAAGCTGGACCGCCGAGTTCGAGGCCGGTCAGGATTTCGCCATTGACGGCTTCTTCGGTGGCGCCTGGTACGTGACCAGCGACAACACCAACGGTGTGTCGGGTGCTGACCAGCGCGTCCTGCTCGCCCAGCTGACCACCGATGGCACGCCCAGCGGCCAGTTCTACGTGCAGGTCTTCCCGCACGGACAGGCCGACGGCCTCGGTGAGCTCGTGATGCTCACCTTCGGTCCCCACGTCGACACGACGGCTCCGGCCTTTGTGGACTTCCCGGCCGACCTCACCCTCGGATGCGAGGAGGCGCTGCCCGGATCCGACGTGACGGTGGAAGACACCTGTTCCGACTTCACGGTCGACCTGCAGGAGACCACCTCCGGCGACGCCTGTACGACCATCATCACCCGGACCTACACGGCCACGGACGCCGCCGGCAACAGCAGCACCGCCACCTGGACGCTGACCGTCATCGACGACGACGCTCCTGTTTTCGAAGCTCCGGCTGACCTGACGGTGGCCTGCGGTTCCGACCTCAGCCCCGCCACCACGGGTGACGTGACCGTCGCGGACGATTGCGATGAGTACACGGTGACCTACAACGATGCCGACCTGTTCAACATGGACCCCTGCGTCGGCGAGAACATCGCCCGGACGTGGCGTGTGACCGATGCCTGCGGCAATGAATCCGTGAGCATCCAGGTCATCACCGTGGTCGACGCCCAGGCTCCGACCATCACGGCATTCCCGGCCGACACGGCCATCGCCTGTGACGCCACCGTGCCCGCGTCCACCATCGAGGCGGCAGATGATTGTGGCGACGTGACCATCAGCCTGTCCGAAGAGACCCAGGACGGGGAGTGTGCCGGTGAGTCCACGATCACCCGGACCTTCACGGCGGCTGATCCCTGTGGCAACAGCACCCAGCATGTCCAGACGATTCAGATCATCGACACCGTCGCGCCCATCTTCTCGAGCGTGCCGGCAGACGTGACCATCAGCATCTACGACGCGCTTCCGACGGATGCGGCCGAAGCGGCGGACAACTGCAGCAGCGCCACCATCCTGAGCGCCGACGAGACGGACGATTCCGCCAACGACTACACCCTGGTGACCCGGACCTTCACGGCCGTGGACGCCTGCGGCAATGCCGCCACGGCCACGCAAACCATTACGGTCCTGCAGAGCCTTGGATGCACGGACGCCCTCGCCTGCAACTACGATGCCGTGGCCACCGCGGACGACGGGTCTTGCGACTACTGTTCCTGTGACGGGGTGTACCCGGCCAGCGGTCCGTACAACCTCGACATCGACACGATCGAGGACGGCATCGACGGCATGACCACGTACCAGGTCTACGTGACCATGGAGAGCGCGGACGACTTCCTCAGCGCCGTGACCGGCGATTCCGAGAACCCCACCTACATCCGGACGAGCACGAGCTTCCATCAGGATCCGCTCGGCGCCGCCAGTGCCCATGGCATCAACGGCATGCTCTACGACGCCTTCCCGCCGCTCGTCTACGACAGCTGGGTGACCGTCGGCCTCACCAGCACGGCCGATCCGGCTGCCGGTGAAGGCGAAGTGACCCTCGTCGAGGGCGAGTCCTGGGTGAGCGCCTTCGAGGCCGGAGGCAACATCGAACTCGGTGGCGCCTATGGCGGCGGCTGGTTCTCCTTGAACGGCTCTTCCAACGGAGCCGCTGGCGACGACCTGCGTGTGCTGATTGGTCAGTTCACCACGGACGGCGTGTTCAGTGGCCAGGTGTATGTCCAGGTCTTCCCCAACGGAGACGGCGACAACATGCAATTCCAGACCCTCCGCTGGGGTGAGCCCCAATGTGGCTGCCAGTTGGAGACGGCCTGCAACTACGATCCGTCCACGGCCTACACGGACAACGACAACTGTCTGTTCCCCGAGGATCTGTACGGCGCCACCCACTTCGATTGTGACGGCATCTGTTTGAACGACCTCGATGAGGACGGTGTGTGTGACGAGGACGAGGTCCCCGGCTGCATGGACGACACGGCCTGCAACTTCAGCGCCGACGCGACGGATGACGATGGCACCTGCTGGTACGCCGACTACGGCTACGAGTGTGACGGATCCTGCATCAGCGACGCCGACTTCGATGGCATCTGTGACCTCAACGAGGTCCAGGGCTGCAACAACGAAGGCGCCTGCAACTACGATCCGGCCGCCACGGAGAACGATGGCTCCTGTACGTTCGACTGCTATGGCTGCACGGATGCCACCGCCGCCAACTACGAGGCGGACGCCCTTCTCGATGACGGCTCCTGTGTCTTTGGTGGCTGTACCGATGACGCCGCATCGAATTACTCCGCCACGGCCGACTTCAACGACGGCTCCTGCGAGTACCCCGGTTGTACCGATCCGCTCGCCTGCAACTTCGACCTGGACGCCAACGTGGACGACGGTTCCTGTGACACCACGAGCTGCGCCGGTTGTACCAACGACATCGCGTGCAACTACGACGAGACGGCCACGTTGAACGACGGCTCCTGTGAGTTCTTCAGCTGCCGCGGATGCACTTCGGCCGATGCCTTCAACTACGACGAGACGGCCACAATCGACGATGGTTCGTGCCTCTTTGGCGGTTGCACCGATACGGACGCCGACAACTACGACGCCACGGTGGACTTCAACGATGGCTCCTGCGAGTATGGCGGGTGTACTGATCCGCAAGCGTGCAACTTCTTCATCGGGGCCAACGTCGACGACGGTTCCTGTGAGTACACGAGCTGCGCCGGGTGCATGGTGACCTTCGCCTGCAACTACGACCCGACGGCCACGCTCCAGGACGACAGCGCCTGTGACTTCACGACCTGCTGTGGTGACCCTGCTGCCGACAACTATGAGGACGGCGTGGCCGATTTCCTGACCTACGGATGCACCTATGGTGGTTCCGCCCCGAGCATCGAGTTCGTGGGGTGTGAGCTGCCCTTCGCTTGCAACTTCGGCGATACGGAGAACGATTGTGAGTTCTCCTCCTGTGCCGGTTGTACGGATCCGGCTGCCTGCAACTATGACGCAGACGCCACGATTTCCGTGACCTGCCTCTACGCCGTGGACTTCTATGGAGTGGACTATGTGGACTGTGACGGCAACTGCCTCAACGACGCCAATGCCAATGGCCTGTGCGACGAGACCGAGGTGATGGGCTGCACGAACCCGCTGGCCTGCAACTACACCGACGGCGCCACGTTTGACGATGGCTCTTGCGACACCACCAGCTGTGCCGGTTGTACCGACGCTGCCGCCTGCAACTACGACGCTGCGGCGTCGATCAACGACGGCACGTGTGACTACGCTTCCTGCAGCGGCTGTACGGACGCCACGGCGTGCAACTATGACGCCACGGCCACCTCCGACGACGGCGGATGCGTGTTCCCGGCCAGTGCCTTCGTGGACTGCAACGGAGACTGCCTGAACGACAGCAACGCCAACGGCATCTGCGACGAGCAGGAGACCTTGGGCTGCACGGACCTCGAGGCCTGCAACTTCGACATCAACGCCACGTTCGATGACGGAAGCTGCGAGAGCACGAGCTGCGCAGGATGTACCGTCGCCACGGCCTGCAACTACGACGCCACGGCCACGTTGAACGACGGGTCCTGTGACTTCACGAGCTGCCTCGGCTGCATCGACGCCACGGCGTGCAACTACGATGCCACGGCCACGACCGACGATGGATCCTGTACGTATCCGGAGCCCGAATACGACTGCGACGGCAACTGCCTCGTGGACAGCGACGGCGACGGCATCTGTGACGCCTTCGACGGCAACTTCGAGGGCTGCATGGACGAGCTGGCCTGCAACTACCAGCCGCTGGCCGACACCGACAACGGTTCCTGCGACTACTGCAGCTGCGCCGGCTACACGACCGACATGCCCGAGTACGGCGTGGAGATTGAAGAGTATGCCCTCAACGGCATCCCCGGCTACACGACCTACCGGATCTACATCACCATGCCGAATGCCACCGACCAGGTGAGCGCGGTGACGGGTCAAACGGAGAATCCCCTCTACGTGGAGACCACGGGGGACTTCTACCAGCACCCGAATGGAGGTGTGTTCCCGAACGGCATCAACCCCATCCTGTATGACTTCTTCCCGGAGATCCAGTACGACAGCTGGTTCACCATTGGCATCGACGCCGTGCCCAACACGTCCCTCGGTCAGGGAAGCGTCCAGGGACTGCCCGAACCCGATCCGTGGAGCGGACCGTTTGAGGCAGGCAACGGCTTCACCATCGATGACATCATCGGTTCCGGTTGGTTCGTCAATCCCGACGTGACCAACGGTGTGGCCGGCGACGACCACAAGGTCCTGCTCGCCCAGCTCACGACGAACGGCGAACTCAGCGGTCAGTTCTACGTCCAGGTGTTCCCGGAGGGAAGCAACCTGAACCAGGAGCGCGTGACCCTCACCTTCGGCGGCAGCCAGTGTGGCTGTACCGATGAGACGGCTTGCAACTACTCGCCGAGCGCCATCATCGACGACGAGAGCTGCTACTACCCGCAGTTCGGTTACGAGTGCGACGATGTCTGCCTGTTCGACAGCGAGGCTCCGGTCTTCACCGAGACGCCCGAGGACATGGAGATCAGCTGCACCGCCGCCAGCATGGACGTGGAGTACCCCGCGGCCACGGACAACTGCGACACGGATCTCGATTTCTCCTACTTCGACGAGATCCTCGACGGACCGTGTGGCGAGACCTATGACATCGTCCGTTCCTACGTGGTGACCGACAACTTCGGTTATGCCGACACCGTCAGCCACGTGATCCATGTGGTCGACAATTCCGCTCCGGTCTTCACCAACGTGCCGGCCGATGCCACGCTCGAGTGCGGCGATCCGCTCCCGACGAACCTCGCCGTGGCCGTGGACAACTGCAATGGTGTGACGATCACCTACGTTGACGAGATGACGGAAACCGGGTGCGGTGGTACGGGAACCCTCGTGCGGACCTGGTCTGCTGAGGATGCCTGCGGCAACGTAAACACGGCCGTGACGACCTACACCATCGAGGACACGACGGCTCCGACCATCGAAAACTTGCCCGCCGATGTGACCCTCAGCTGTGAGGACGAGTACGACTTCCCCATGCCGACGGCCAGCGATGCCTGCGGCACGGTGGACCTGACAGAAGAGATGACGACGCAGGCCGGAACGTGTGCCAACCAGTACACGCTCATCCGGACCTTCACGGCCATCGATGCCTGTGGCAACTTCAGCCAGGCCATCCAGGCAGTGACCGTGGTGGACGAGACGGCTCCGGCCTTCTCCGGTCTGCCCGCGGACACCACACTGGAATGCGGTGAGGCCATCCCGGCCACTGCGGTGACGGCGGACGACCTCTGCTCCGGCGCCATCAACGTGACCTTCTCCGATGTGGAAACCACCCTTGACGCCTGCACCTACCAGGTCGTGCGGACCTTCTCCGCTGAGGACGATTGTGGCAACACGGCCACGCACGATTGGACGATCACCTTTGAGGACACCACCGCGCCGACCTTCACGGCACCGGCTGATGTGACCCTTGATTGTTCCGCCGACACGACGCCGGCCGGGGCTGGAGACGTGACCGATGCCGCGGATGCTTGCGATGCCGATCCGACAGTGAGCTTCAGCGATGCGGTGACCGATGGCCAGTTCTCGCTCGACGGCCTGACTGCCGACCTCCGCGTGGAGCTCCGCCTCAACAACCTCGCCGCCTTCCCGCGGGTCCTCGAGGCCACGGGCGTGACCATCGGCGACGGTGTCGAACTCGACCTGGACGATCAGGTGTCCAACCCGATCAACCTGCGCGGTGCCCTCAGCGTGGACATCGCCGGTGACCAGATCAACCTGAGCGTTCTCGACGTGATTGGCTCCGAGAGCTACGACTACATTGAGGTGCGCATCAGCAACATCAGCGGTGCCGGACTCGTGGGAGCCCAACTCGGCGCCAACAGCCTCTTCGTGGATGCGTCCACGGCCGAGTACAGCCAGTCCGTCTCCAGCGAGGAGATCGTCCTGAGCTGGACCGAAGTGGCCGGCAGCATGATGTCCATCACCAGCGGTGGTGCGGCCTCCATGACCGCCCAAGGCGCTTCCAACTGCATTTCCGGCAACATCATCACCCGGACGTGGACGGTCACGGACGCTTGTGGCAACAGCACGAGCGCCCAGCAGGTCATCACGTTGGAAGACATGACGGCCCCGGTGTTCGACTTCGCTCCGGCTGATCAGACGCTGGATTGCAGCGACGACTACACCCTCGAGATGGCCACGGCCACCGATGCCTGTTCCGGTGTTGCGGTGACGTACGCCGACAGCGAGAGCTTCCCGTGCGACGGAAGCCGTGTGATCGAGCGGACCTTCACGGCCATCGACGGCTGTGGCAACGTCAGCACGCACCTGCAGACGATCTCCTTCCTCGACACGACGGCTCCGGTGTTCACCAGCACCCCGGAGGACCTCGCCCTCGAGTGCAGTGAGGAACTGCCCGTCACGGAAGCCACGGCCAGCGATGACTGCGGTTCTGTCACCGTGACCTACAGCGATGAGACTGTTCAGGGAGACTGCGCCGGCGACTTCACCGTCCTGCGGACCTTCACGGCGGAGGATGGTTGCGGCAACAGCGCCACGCACCTCCAGACCATCGTCTTCACCGACAACACGGCGCCTGTGGTGACCTCCGCTCCGGCCGACACGAGCTACCAGGTGGTGGCCGGTCAGTCCATCCCGGTGGACATGCCGGAGGCCGAGGATGCCTGTGGCACGGTGACAATCACTTTTGTCGACGTCTGCACGGAGCAGGGGCTGGGAGGCTACACGGCCACCCGGACCTTCACCATCGCCGACGACTGTGGCAACAGCACCGAAGTGGCCCAGGCCATCACGGTGACCTTCGCCCTCGGCTGTGACGACCCGGCTGCCCTGAACTTCGACCCCGACGCCATGGCCGGTGACGGATCCTGCCTCTATGCCGGTTGCACCAACCCGGAGGCCCTGAACTACAACCCGCTGGCCGACGAGGACGACGGTTCCTGTGTGGTGGCCGACATCGAAGGCTGCACGGACCCGAGTGCCTGCAACTACTTCGAGCCCGCCAACGTGGACGACGGTTCCTGCGACTACTGCAGCTGCGTCAACGCCCCGGTCATCGACGGCTACAGCATCGAGCTGGAGACCGTGGCCGAGGACGCCATCCCGGGCATGACGACCTACCGCCTGTACGTGACGATGGTCAACCCGACCGATGTGCTCTCCAGCGTGGTCGGTGAGAACGGACTGGAGACGTACATCAACACGAGCACGTCCTTTTACCAGGATCCCTTCGGCGGAGCCCTCGGACAGGTGATCAACCCGATCCTGTTCGGCATCCAGCCGGCCCTGGAGTACGACAGCTACGTGACCATCGGACTGACGCAGGCTCCCAACCTGCTCGCCGGTGAGGTGGAAGTGACCGCAGTCCAGAGTGAGGACGCCAACTGGATCGAGCCGTTCGAGGCCGGTGGCAACATCACCATCGATGGATCCTTCGGTGGTGCCTGGTTCACCCTGAACGGGGCGACCAACGCTCAGGCCGGTGACGACCTCCGCGTCCTGCTCGGCCAATTCACCACGAGTGGTACGCTCAGCGGCCAGATCAGCCTCCAGGTCTTCCCTGAGGGCGATGGCGAGAACGACCTCGTGATGACCTTCCCGATCGGCAACCCCGGTTGCGGATGCACGGACGAGAGCGCCTGCAACTACGTGGATGGCGCCACCAGCGACGACGGAAGCTGCACCTACACGGGCATTTACGACTGCGATGGGGAGACCTGCATGAACGACGGGGATGGTGACGGCATCTGCGACGAGCTCGAGGTGGCCGGGTGTACCAACCCGAACGCCCTGAACTACGACGCCTCCGCCACGGACGAGGACGGCACGTGCCTGCTCCTTGGCTGTACGGATCCGGAAGCCGACAACTACGACGCCTCGGCCAATGTGGACGGTGAGTGTTCCTACCCGATGGAGGGCTGTACCGATGCGGCTGCGGTCAACTATGACGCCACCGCCCTGGTCGATGACGGCACCTGCCTGTTCCTCGGCTGCATGGACCCGGAGGCCGACAACTACGACCCGAATGCGAACGTCGCCGGCTTCTGCGCCTACCCGACGGAAGGCTGCACGGACGCTGCCGCGGCCAACTACGACGAGAATGCCCTGATCGACGACGGTTCCTGTCTCTACCCCGGTTGTACCGATGAGACGGCCCTGAACTACGACCCGAGCGCCAACTTCGATTCCGGTTGCATCCTGCCGCTGGAAGGCTGCACGGATCCACAGGCCGAGAACTACAACCCGCTCGCCAACACCAACGACGGCAGCTGCGAGTACACGCCGCCGTGCCCGGGTGACCTCAATGGAGACGGCACGATCAACATCAATGACCTGCTGGACTTCTTCCAGATCTACGGATCGGATTGCCCGCAGTGATGCTCGCTTGAGGGGACACCACATCCTTCTCACGAGAACCAAGCGAAAGGGGCGCCTTCGGGCGTCCCTTTCCATTTTCCACGGGTACCTTCGCGGCATGGACGAGGACAGGAAGGCAGGGCTTCGGGCCCAACTCGACGCACACCATGACTGGCCGGCCGAGTACATGTTCAAGTTCATCGCGCCCAATCAGGCGGACCGCATCGGATCCGTGCTCGCCGTGTTTCCCGATGACGTCCGGGTCGAGCGCAAGTCCAGTGGGGGAGGGAAGTACGTTTCCCTGACCATCTGGGAGGAGATGGCGTCAGCGGACCACGTCTTTGAGCGCTACGAGGCCGTTGGCCGGATTGGCGGCATCTTCGCACTCTGAACTCCGGTCATGCCCACGTTGGATCTCCTGTCCCAAGTCCTGTTTGTCGCCTTGATGGCGATGTTCCTCTACGTTCTGTACCGCCGCTTCGTGGCCATGATGATGAAGGGGCGGATCACGGGGGCGTATTCGCGGGTGATCTCCTGCCACCGAGCCGGGGAGGGCCGGGTGCACATTGCCCTCGATGCGGCCGGAGCGCAATCCTGCACCATCCGGTGGGAGGGAGGCGCTCCGGTCGAGCTGAACCTCAAGCCCGGCGAGCAGACGGTGGAAGTGGACCTCCAAGGGGCTGAAGTCCAGCAGGTGCACATCGATTTCGGCAACCAACAGGTGGCGCGCCGCATCGAAGGCTGATTACATCCGCTCCGGAAGGGCGATACCGAGCAGGCCCATCGCGAGATTCAGGCAGCGGGTGAACCGCTCCGTCAACACGAGCCTCAGGTTGCGGTCCTCCTCGGAATCCGCCGTGAGGATCGGGTGGTCCTGGTAGTAGCTGCTGTAGGCTTTCGTCAAATCGTAGCACCAATTGGCCACGAGGGAAGGGTTGTAGGTCTCCGCCGCCTCGTCGAGGACATCCGGCAGGTCGTGCAGCAGGCCGATGAGGTCCATCTCGTCGGGCCCAGGGGTGGCCAGACCAGCGGTCGGCAGGGCGATGCCCTGACCCTCCATCTTGCGCAGCACGCTCCGTCCCCGCACATAGTTGAAGAGGATGAAGGGACCGGTGTTGCCGTAGAAGTCGATTGACGCCTTCGGGTCGAACATCATGTTCTTCTTCGGGTCGACCTTGATGAGGTAGTATTTCAACGCGCTGAGTCCGACCCGCTGGAAGACGTCCTGCTGTTCCTCCTCATCGAGGCCGTCCAGCTTCCCGGCTTCCTGGGCGATGTCCCGGGCGATGCCGAACATCTCTTCCATCAAATCGTCCGCATCCACGACCGTGCCCTCACGCGACTTCATTTTGCCCTCCGGGAGCTCCACCATGCCGTAGCTGAGATGGTGGCACCGTTTGGCCTGTTCGAATCCCAGTTTGGCCAACACGAGGAAGAGCACCTTGAAATGGTATTCCTGCTCATTGCCGACGGTGTAGACTTGCCGGTCCAGATCGGGTACATCCTGAAAACGAAGCATCGCCGTACCGATGTCCTGCGTCATGTACACCGCCGTTCCATCCTTGCGGAGCAGGAGTTTCTCGTCGAGGCCGTCCCCGGTCAGATCGACCCAAACGGAGCCATCCTCGCGCTGCTGGAAGAGACCCCGCTCGACGCCTTCCAGCACCCGGTCCCGGCCGATGAGGTAGGTGTCGCTTTCGTAGTAGAGCGTGTCGAACTCGACGCCCATCGTGGCATAGGTGATGTCGAATCCGGCGTAGACCCAGCCGTTCATGGTCTTCCACAGGGCTACAGTGTCGGCCTCTCCGTCTTCCCAGCGCCGGAGCGTCTCCTGCGCTTCGAGGAGGATGGGCGCGGCCTTTTCCGCCTCCTCCTTGGCCATACCGCCCTCGACGAGTTCAGTGACTTCCTCCTTGTAGGCCTGATCGAAGGCCACGTAGTACTTGCCGACCAGTTTGTCGCCCTTCAAACCGCTGGTCTCGGGCGTTTCGCCGTGGCCGAACCGCTGCCAGGCGACCATGGACTTGCAGATGTGAATGCCGCGGTCGTTGATGATCTGGACCTTGGTGACGGTGTGCCCGCGGTTCTCCAGGATGCGGCTCACCGAGTGCCCGAGGAAATTGTTGCGCAGGTGCCCGAGGTGGAGCGGCTTGTTGGTGTTGGGCGAGCTGTACTCGACCATCACATGGGGCGCGCTTTCCGGAGCCTCGATTCCGTAGTCCGCGGCGGCGGCATCCTCGAGGAGCCAGCTCAACCAGTAGGTGGGGTCGAGTTCGAGGTTGAGGAAGCCTTTGACCACATTGTGTCCGGTCACGGGACCGTCCATCCCGACGAGCGCCTGACCGAGCGCGTCGGCTGTGGCGTCCGGAGCCACCTTGCTGAATCGGGCCAGGGGAAAGCACACGATGGTGCGGTCCCCGGGGAATTCACTGCGTGTTTTCTGCACGGAGAACTGACCGGCTTCGAGGTCGGTGCCGAAGCAATCGGAAAAGGCCCGGACGGCGAGAGTCTGAAGAAGGGCGTCGAGTCGCATGGTCAGTCTTGGGCTTTGGGGAGGAACACTTCCGCCAACATGCAGCGGACGGATCCACCCCCGAGCTTTTCGATGGTGGGAATGGGGGCGTGGACCAATCGGGCGCAGGAGGCGAGCGTGGCGCGCTGGGTCTCTGTGAAACTCGCGTGCGCCGCGGAGCTCATGGCAATCAGCCGTTCCCCCTTTCGGTTCAGGACCTCGAGCACGTTGCCCGCAAAGCCATTGACTTGCTCGGCGGTGATCCGGACCACAACCTTGCCCGATCCTGTCAATCGATCGAGGAGGGCCTGTCTCTCGGCGTCATCGGTGACGATCTCGTCACAGACCACCGCCCAATCCGTACCGATGGCCAGCATCACGTTGGTGTGGTAGATGGGGGCCTGGCGGTCGCCTGCAGTCTGAAAGGCGGTGAAGGCTTCCAGCTCCATGCCAAAGGTGTCGGCGAACTGTTCGGCGGCCCGGGCATCCGTCCGCGGACCGACTGAGGCGTAGACGATACCACCGGGCCGGTCGAGGATCAGACTGCCCGTTCCCTCGAGGAACACGTCGTGCGCTTCAAATTCCGTGAAGTCGACCCATTCCTCCATGTCGCGGTCATGGTCTGCAGCAAGGCGGTGGATGAGCTCTTCCCGGCGCTCCCGGCGGCGGTTCACGGCAAACATGGGGTAGAGTCCCACCCGGCCATCGGCATGGAAGCTGACCCAGTTGTTGGGGAACAAGGCGTCGGGAGTGTCGGCTTCGGGATCATCCTCGTAGACCGCCACGTCGATGTCTTCGGCGCGCAGAGCATCGACCAGTCCATCGAATTCCCGGCGGGCAAGGTCCACCGTGTCCTCACCGGAGTCAGCATCCTGCTGGTAGCCATTGTTGACGGCGGTTTCCTCATTCTTCCGGAAGGACGCCGGCCGGATCATCAAGAGCAAGTCGGCCGACTGGTGCAGGTGGGGGGAGTCCATGGAGAGATCAGGAATGGCGGTTCAGAGGAAGGGTGGTGCAACGGAAGAGGCCTCCCATCCGGCCCACGGATTCCATGGGGCAGGGAATGAGGGTGTAACCGAGGGACTCCAGCGCACGTCCCACCCGCTGGAAACGGGGATCGATGAGGATGGTTCGGGCATCCAGGTGAAGCAGGTTGGACTGAAGCAATGCGGCCTCTGCACCTGAAATCGTGATGATGCTCGAGTGCCTGTTTTTCAGCAGGTCAAGTTGCCTCTGCTCAAGAAAAGCTTCAGGTGCGATGATGGCCTCACCGCCCCCGAGGGGCATGTAGGCGCAATCAAGGTGGAGGGCACTCCGCAGCGGATTGTGGTCATCCTTGTAGAGCTCGACTTCGATCACTTCCCGGTGCGGAAACCGACCGCGGAGGAACTCAGCTGCCTCCGGATTGGTCCTCGCCGTTTGGAGGCCGACCAAGTCGGGGTCTTGGGTCACCCCAATGGCGATGGCATCGTCGAGCAGGAGAACGTCCCCACCTTCCACACGGACCTCATCGGGAAACGTGTCGAGCGTGATGTCCCCGAGCAAGGGGGCAATGCCCGCCCATTCTGCCTGGCGATCCTCGATCATGCGCGAGCGGAAGAAGACGTCTTCGATGACGAGGCCCACGTCCCGGGCGAACACCTGTTCCAGTTCCGGAACATCCACTGGTCTCAGAACGTCCACTCCGCGGGAAGTGAGGGCCTGGGCCAATCCGTCCAATTCCGTCGCCACCTGGGTTTCCCCCGGGTAGGTGCCGGCGGCCAAGTGCGACCGGGACGTCGGGTCATACGCCGTCTCCACCGTGGGCCGGACGCCCATGTCCCGGCCGTGACCGACGACGACCCTGTCGAGCCTTCCCCATTCAGTGTGGATGCGAAGGGCCATGGTGCGGTTATCGGCCGGAAACTTTGGGCCGGTCCTCGAGCTTTCCGAATTGCCTTTGGTGCTCCTCCACGGTGGCCACGGCGTTGGAGTCCATGAGCGCGAAGACCTCCGGGCTGAGTTGCCACCCATCGGGCAACAGGCGGATGCGGTCGTCGTGGGTGCTGTCAGCATGGCCGCGGACGAGATAGATGAAGCGATCCGTCTCCACGGAAATCAGCCTGTGTAGGGCGGTGTCGCCGTTGTCTTCGACCCAGGTGGTGTCCATGTATTCGATGGTCGCCCCGGGGTAGCGTTGGGCAAACGTTCGGCCGAAGTTGCGGTAGTTGCCGGTCCAGCGCTTTTGGAAAACCTGGTGGTGGCGCATCCGGACCTCCGCGATGGCCACGTCATAGACCGATCCCTCTGCAAACGGGGAGACGTAGCGCACCCACCAGTGATCGAACCGGTTGGTCACTCCGATGCTGTCCCACTGAAAGTACATGCGCACATAGAGGTCGAGCAGGGAGTCGTGCGGGAAGGTTTCCGGGATGTAATGGTCCCGGAAGTGCCGTTCGAATTCCCCCTCATTGTTGGATTCCATGAAGCCAAAAAGCTGGCTCTGGAACTCGGCATACTCCTCGTCTTGGAGGTGCACATCGGTGAGGTCCGGGTAATGAACCCGGGTGGGGCCGGTCATGTAGCCTGGTCCCGTGGGATCCAGATAGGTCTCGTCGAAGACGGGCGTCTCCCCATGGCCGGATTGGGACCCCTGCGGGTGGGTGCACCCCGAGAGGAGCATCAACCCGATGAGTCCCGGAATCAACGCAGAAGCGCTCAGATGAAGCCGGTGTGCATTCATGCGACAAAGATACTGGCGGTGCAAGCCCGGCAATCCGATCAATTCGGAAAGAAACCCTTGTCGATCCGGGATTCCTGTTGAAGGATGGACAGGGTCCAACGGAGCACGCTCTGCATGAAGTCAGAGCGCTCCGCGTCGTTGCTCGTCAGCAACCTGTGCTTGTGGGCTGGTGGGAGCCCAAGCCAGGTGGTGATGTCGGAAATGGTGGTGCTGGGGAGGGCGGCGACATCAATGTCGCGCTCGCTCAGAATCTCCTTGATCCGCATGACCAAGGCGATGTGGCGGGTCTCGAGCTCCGCATCCAGACCGATGTCCCGCCTGACCACCTGTCCGGCAGGGTAGAGCTTGGGGGAGGACACGGATTCGAACCGACGGGTCTCGAAGTGACCCACGCATTCGACCACGATGTCCTTCCGGCCTCCGGGGTGCACCTTCTTGACCTCGACGAGCCGGGCGATGCACCCCGTCGAGGCGGTCACGTCCTCATGGTGGAAGGGAATGCCGAATCGATTGTCCTGTTCACGGCCCTCACTCAAGGCGTCCTCCAGCTCTCCGATGAGCTGGCGGTACCGGGGTTCGAAGATGTGCAGGCCGGTCCGTTCCCCGGGAAGGAGGAAGACCCCGAGGGGAAACAGGGGGATTCGGAATGCTGCACCAGCCATCACTTCAAGATACGGGATTCTTGGGGGGACTCAGCGGATGCCCATCCCGAACCAGGCGGACTGTCCATCCGGAGTGAGTCCCTCGATAAGCACGGCCTTCTGCCCGGCTTCCTTGGCCTGTTCGACGGCGGCCAATAAATCCTCCGTGGAGTCGATCGGGGCTCCATCCACCAATTGGATGCGCGTGCCGGAGGGCACGCCGGTCCGGCCGAGGGCCCCGGTTCCTGATTCAAGCACGATCACACCCTCTCCGTCCGCGCCCTCTTCAAGGACGGCGCCGTAGAGTGTTTCCCGACGGGTCTCGTCCGCCGCACTGAGTTCCGTGCTGCCGAATCGGTCCTTCAACTCGACCGTGAACCGCTGGGTCTGCCCGTCCCTCCACACTTCTATGTCGGTCCGTTCCCCGGGTCTGTGGCGGTTGACCCGCTCCAGCAGGAGGGGCAAGGTTGGGGTCTCGCCGCCATCCACGGAGAGGATCACATCGCCTTCCCGCAGTCCGGCTTCCGCCGCCCCGCCATCCTCGGTCAGTCCGGTGACCACGACGCCCTCCACACCGGGCAGTCCGGTTTCCTCGGCCAGTGCTTCATCCACGGGGCGGATGGTCACGCCGAGGAAGGCGCGCTGGACCCGGCCGAATTCGATCAGGTCCCGGGCCACCTTTGCGGCCAGGTTGGCGGGCACGGCAAAAGAGTAGCCCGCATAACTGCCGGTTCGCGACGCGATGGCGGTGTTGATGCCCACGAGCTGTCCACGGGTGTCGACGAGGGCGCCCCCTGAATTTCCGGGGTTCACGGCGGCATCCGTCTGGATGAAGCTCTCGACAGGAAAGACATCCCGGGCGTAATCGGGACGGAGCAACTGGATGTCGCGCGCCTTGGCCGAGACGATGCCCGCCGTGACCGTGCTCGTCAGGTCAAAGGGGTTGCCCACGGCCAGGACCCAATCGCCGATGCGCACGTCATCGCTGTTTCCCCAGGGGAGGGCCGTGAGCCCGTTGGCCTCGATGCGGAGCACGGCGATGTCGGTGGCCGGATCGCTTCCAACCAGTTCAGCCTCGAAGGACCGATTGTCGTTGAGGCCGACTTCGATGGCGTCTGCCCCCTCGATGACGTGGTGGTTGGTGACGATCAGACCGGCTTCGGACAGGATGACGCCGCTGCCAGACCCGCGCTGGATGTTTGAGGGGCCGGGCATGCCGAAAAACTGGCCCCACCCGCCGGTCGTGGCCATCGTCTGGGCGGTGCGAACGTGGACCACGGCGTCCAATGCGGCATCCGCTGCAGCATTGAATCCGTCGGCAGGGAATGCGGCAGGTGCGGGCCGGGAGGGCGACACAGGCGACGGCGCAGCGGGCGCGGGGTGCAACGCCTCCATGACCGGCAAGGGCGGTGTGTCCTCTAGGGCTCGTGGTTGGGCGGGTTGGAATTGGAGGACCATCCATCCGCCGACGGCGGCGGACAGGAGAGAGAGGAGAATCGTACGGATGTTCATTCAGCGATTGTGCTACGCTGAAGTAACGCCAAGGCCGCCTGACCAGTTGAGGAGGCCGTCTTAAGAAATGCTATCCGGCGGACTCCCGAATCAGTGCGGGAGCTTGGATTTCATCACGCCGTAGATCAAGGTGCCGAGGAGGGCGCCCAGGATGGCCACCAGAATGGGCCAGTATCCAGCCCCGAACGTGATGAAGAGCGGTCCCGGACAGGCACCGGTGATGGCCCAGCCCATGCCGAAGATGGTGCCCCCGATCAAGTAGGCTTTCCATTCTGTGGCAGGGTAACGGTAGATGTCGAGGTCTTCGCCTTCTGCGGTCTTCCAACGCAGGCGACGGGCCACAAGGTGAAAGACAGCACCCAATACAATGGCGCTTCCAATCACCCCGTACATGTGGAAGGACTCGAACCGAAACATCTCCTGGATGCGGAACCAGCTGATGACTTCGCCCATCGTGAGGGTGACTCCGAACAAGAGGCCGAGTAGGAAGATGCGGGTCATGACAAGAGGGGGAACAAGGAGGGCAGGACAAAATGGGACACAGCCAACCCACCGATGAAGAAGCCGATGACGGCAATCAGGCTGGGCCATTGCATGGCGCTGAGGCCACTGATGGCATGACCGCTCGTGCATCCATTGGCCCATCGCGTGCCGAGTCCCACCAGAATGCCTCCCACGAGCAGCATCGCGATGGCCACGGGATGGGTCCAAGCTGCGGCACTGAACAAGGCCGCGGGAGCAAACGCGTCACCGGCATCGGTGATGCCCATCGATTGCAGGCCCTCCACGGTGGTGGGATTCAGGGCCACAGCGTGGTCGCCGAGCAGGAGATAGCGGGCCACGGCTCCACCGGCGATGGTGCCGGCCACGAACACCAGATTCCACGATCGGGAAACCCAATCAATCCGGAAGTACTCCGCGAGACGGTCCGCCCCGGCCGCAGCACAAAGCGTCTGGAGGTTGGAGCTGAGGCCAAACCGCTTCCCGGCCAACAGGAGGCTGGCCATGGTGATCACGATGAGGGGGCCCACCACATACCAAGGCCATGGCGAGAGGTGGAGCATGTTATTTCAGACCGATTTCGTTCAGCCGATGGTCCAGGAAATCTGCGGCGGTCCAGCATGGGTGCGCATCCCGGTCCCCCATGATGGGGTCGAGGGGCATGGTGCCCATCGGATGCAGGAAGAACGGCAGGCTGAACCGAGAGGACTCGCGCCCGCTTCCTTCTGGCAAGACGACGCGGTGGGTCGTGGAGCGGAGCAGGCCTCCGGTGAGGTTCTGCAGCATGTCCCCGACGTTGACGGTCAAGTGCTGGCTGTGGGCCTTGACGGGAATCCAATCGCCCTCCATGTCGAGCACCTCGAGGCCATCGGCCGAGCTGCCCACGAGGAGGGTGATGAGGTTGATGTCCTCATGGCTTCCCGCCCGGGGTGCATCAGCCGGCGCGTCGGGCGCCGGGGGATAATGCAAGACACGCAGGATGCTGTTGCCCCCCTCGACGTGCTCTGAGAAGTAATCGAGGTCCAGGTCCAGGGCGAGGGCGACAGCCTTGAGCAATTCTCCCGCCAGGGCCTCCATGCGGCCATACAATTCCTTGCCGGCGGCGACGAAGCCGGGCGCTTCGGGACATTCCGGCTGGTCGTAATGGCGCTGGGCGAAGTGATAGAATTCCTTCAGGTCGGCCCGGGTCTCATCCTTGGCGTGCTCTCGGCCGAAGGGCGTGTAGCCGAAGTTGCCTCCCACGCCGGGAATGCTCGCTTGGAGTTTGCTCGCCTCCGGAAGGGCGAAGAACTGTTGGGCCTGTCCGTAGGTCTGGTCGATGAGGTCCTGTTCGAGGCCGTGGTTCTCAAGGGTAATGAACCCGTACCGCTCAAAAGCGTCCCTCAGGTCTTTGGCAAAGCGCATCCGGTCGTCCTCCGATCCGCGAAGGAACTGGGAAGCGTCCAGAAGGGGAATGGTCTTCTCCATGTCTCAAAAATACGGGGTCGAATCAAGCTGAATCGCCCTTTCGGGCATGATTCATCAGCAAGGCAACCAAGGTTGCCGTGGCTGTCGTCCAATCGAACGCCTCGGCGACCCATTGTCTGGCCTCCTGACCCATCTGGATTCGCCCCTCCTCATCGTCCAACCAGCGGGCGATTTTCCGGGCGAAGTCTCCGGGTTCCTCGGCCGAGGTGACCGTGGCACCGGGGTCCTTTCCCATGGCGGACAGGGCCCGGGGCGTGGTGATGCAGACCCGGCCCAGGGCCATGGCTTCGAGCAGTTTGTTCTGCAGGCCCGTGTTCACGAGCATCGGAGCGACGAACAGGGGTGCAGCGAGATAGGCAGACCGGATGTCGGGCACGTTGGCCGCGACCTCGACATGACGTCCGGCGAGGGCCAGAACCGACTGGGCCGGCTGGGCTCCAGAGAGCAGCACCTTCAGCGGGCGGCCCGTGAGGGACTCGAAAGCCGGCGCAATGTCCTGGACGATGTAACGGGCCGCCACGATGTTGGGGGCATAGCCGAGGTTGCCGCAGAACGCCACATCGAAGGGGCCAGGGTTGCCCGCAAGGGGCTGTGCAGCGGCGTCCGGATTGAAGAAGTCCGTGTTCACGCCATTCGGTACGATGACCACGGCCTCCCGGTCCGGATGGGGCAGGAGGTCGCGGTCTTGCCGGCTGATGATGGTGCAAGCATCGAAGTAGTTGGGCATGCGGTGCTCGTATCGCACGAGCCTCCGGCCTTCCTCGAGGAGCAAGGGCCGCTTCCAGAAGGGGGCCTTCTCCGCCTCGCGCTCCGCTCCGGCGTGCAGGGTGTCCATGATGTCGAGCACATGGGGGACCGCGTCGAAATCCTTGACGTACTCGGCCGTCCGAACCATCTGGGCCAGCAGGACATCGGGGTGTCGCTGGAGAATCCGTTGCCGCATGTCCCGGATGAGGCGCTTTTCCGTGAAGAGGAGGACTTGGAACGGCCTTCTGGACAGGGGCGCCCACATCATCCGGATGAGGGCCCGGAACCAGCTGAGTCGATGCACCGTCAGGTGATCACAGCGGTCCATGATGGACTCCCGCTCCGCATCACTCACCGTCCGGAAGGAGAGACAGTGCAAGTCGATGTCGAAGTGACGGTGAAGAATGGCGAGTTGATGGTGAATGCGCAGCCGATCGCCTTTGTTGAGCGGAAGGGGAAACCGGGGCGTCACCACGGCCAGGCGGGGCTTCAGCGCCTCAGAGCTGGGCATGGGCATCGTAGAACAGCATCAGCTCCCGCCCGATGCGCTTCCGGTCAAACCGCTCCATGGCGATTTCCCGGGAACGCTGGGACATGGTGCGGAGCTGCTCGGGCTGGTTCAGAATTCCATCGAGGAGGTCGCCCAGTTGCTCCGGTGGGCCGTGCACAATGCACTGTCGGTCTTCGAGATCGAGCCCTGACACGCCCTTGCCCGTCGTGGCAACAGGAATTCCTTTCGCCATGGCCTCCACGATTTTCACGCGGATGCCCGCCCCCCGGAGCAGGGGGACGACCAGCAGGTCGAATTGGGTAGAAAAGACCTCGGCATCCGGCACCTCTCCGTGGTTGACGACGCCCGGAATGTGGGCGTACAATGTCGGGTCGAGGCCCTTCCCCGCGAGGTGGAATTCGGTGCCGGGATGGCGGGCCACCAAGGCGGGCCAGACCGAGGTCAGGAACCAATCAATTCCCTCCCGGTTCGGGCCCCAATCCATGGCGCCGAGGTGGAACATCCGCACCGGCCCTGTTGCATTGGACTCGGGGAGGTCAAGTCCTCCGGCGTGGGCGGAGGTGTCGATGCCGAAGCCGGCCACGTGAATCGGCCCGGAATAACCCCAGTTGCGATAGCCTTGGGCCTCCCGATCCGAGATGGAGACCAGGGCGTCCACTTTCCCCAGCACCTCCTTTTCGTACCGCTCGAGGGTCTTGCTCAAGTGGCGGAGAATGATGCGGTAGAGCGGATTGCGGCTCGCCTTCCACCGCTGCTCCCAGATTTGGTATTCGTGGTTGTGGCTTCTCAAGGAAATCAAGGCATTCGGTGCGTATTGCCGGATGACGTCGATGTAGGGCGTGGTGTAGAGGCTTTCGAGGTGGACCACGTCGTACCGTTTCTTGGATAGGGCCTGCTTGACCACCATCGCGTAGTGGTGGGCGTAGAACCTCGAGATGTTGTACGATTCGCCATTCATGAAGGCGACGTAGGCATCGCGCACGTCGAGTCGGGTCTCGATGGCGACCGCCTCCAGGTCGGTGGAGTGGAGGTACCGCTCGCCGAGGGTGTCCATTAGAATCGGGTGCTTGTGCGTCGACGCGGTGAGCACCTTGACTTCGGCTCCGTTGTCCAGAAACCCATGCGTCATGGCATCCATGGCCAGGCACCCTCCGTCAATGGAGGGGCGGGGCGGCTTGTGGCACAGTTGGAGGATGCGCATTCAGTCTGTCAAGTTACCGGCTGGCCCGGAGGCGGGAAAACGGCGACCAGGTGCTCTCCCGCGCGGCCCGCCAATTGAGGAAGAGGGCGGCAGGGACCATGAGGAGGGTGCCCAGCCACATGCCCAGCGCAGGGGAAAGCGCTCCACTGCGGACCATGCGCTCCCCCATGATCGTCACGACGTAATAGGCCACAAAGAGGAGAATCGCGAGCACGGTGGGCAGACCGAGTCCTCCCTTGCGGATGATGGCCCCCAGCGGGGCCCCGATGAGGAACAGCAGGATGCAGGCAAAGGCGAGGAACAGCTTGCGGTGCCATTCGATGGCATGGCGGTCGGCGAGCGTCCGCTTGGCGTTGCGTTCGTCGATCTGGTTCCTCGCGGTCTGGGTGGTGTTCCGGACCATGTCCTTGGCGGCGTCGAACACGCGGCGCTCTGCCGAAGGGCCGAGGCGGGCGAGCCAGTCGCGGTGCACGGCCCCGGTGTCGGTGGGAAGGACGGCTGAGGCGTCCAGCGTTCTCCGGTTCAGGTTGCGCTGGCCGAAGTCCCGCATGGCCTCGCCGGCGTGGCGGCGTTGCCCTTCAATGGAGTCGATGGCCAGGGACAGCTGTCCGAGGCTCATCATTTCATAGGCGCGCTTGAACAGGGCCTCGTCGGCCTTGGCGAAGTCCAGGCTGCTCAGGTCGATGCGCATCTGCTGGCGCTCGAATGCGGTGATCATGTGGGGATACGTTCGCTCGCGTTGGCGGACGCCAGGCTCGAGCCGCTCCTCATGGCTGGTGCCATCCTGCAGGTCGAAATGCAGGAACCGCCCGGTGCGGGAGGTTTTCATCGTGCCCTCGGTGGCGCGGATCACGAGCCCGGCCCCATCCCGTCCGCCACCATGCTGGTGGATGAGAATGTCCTCCAGTCTGCCGGTTTCCTTGTCCACCTTGGCCGCGCGGATGGCATGGCCCTCGATGCCGTTGTAGAACACCCCATCCTCCAAGTTCAGCGTGGGCTTCTTGCGCGTCACGCTGTAGAGGAGGGTCCTGAATTTGAGGTTGGCCACCGGCCAGGCGTAGTTGGCGAAGAGCAGGGCGCCGCCCGCCACGAGCACCATGGTGACGAGCAGTGGACGGAGAATGCGGCCGAGGCGCATGCCCGATGATTTCAGGGCGGTCAGTTCCTCGTGTTCGGCCAGACTGCCCAGCGTCATGATGCTGCTCATCAGGATGGCCAGCGGGAGCGCGAGGTTGACCAGCCGGGCGGAAGCATACAGGAGCAGTTCAAGGACGACGAAGACGCTGAGGCCCTTGCCGATCATCTCGTCGGCATAGACCCACAGGAACTGCATGTCGAGGAAGAACAGCGCGACCATGAATGTGATCACGAAGGGTCCGATGAAGGACCGGAGCAGCAGTCGCGTGGTGCGTTTCACGGAAGCGTCGTCTTGGACCGTCCCAACGGCCAGGGAGGTGCAAGATTGTCTATTTTTCGGCCTCGAATCGCCCACTGATGCACAACAATTCCCACATGGCGGGTGCCTTTTTTGCCCGCGTCCTTCCGTTTTTCATTCTCACTGCCTTGGCCGCAGGGTGCGCCACCGGCCCGGATCTCGGGGAGGATGGTCAGCCGGCCGACGCCATCGAATCCACGGCAAGTGAGGCGGACGCCAACGGCTTCGTCTGGAAGACCGAGCAATTCGCCGACCTCAAGATGATCCGGTACCAGGTTCCCGGGTGGAACCAGCTCAGTGAGGACCAGCGCAAGCTGGCCTACTGCCTGACCCAGGCGGGACTCAGCGGACGGGACATGATGTACGACCAGAACAACCGGTACAACCTCCGCGTGCGCCACATGATCGATGAGGCCCACCGCAACTTCCCGGGAGACCGGAACACCAAGGGGTGGGAGCGGTTCCACACCTTCGCCAAGCGGGTGTGGTTCTCCAACGGAATCCACCATCATTACTCCAATGCCAAAATCACACCGGAGTGCGGACGCGCTTACTTCGAGCACGTGGTGACCGAGAGCGGTGTGGCCCTGGAGGCGGATCTCGTGGAGGCCCTCGACGCCCTGTACGACCCCACCCGCGAAGCCAAGAAGGTCGAGCTCGACGCCGAGAAGGGGCTGGTCGAGGCGAGCGCCGTGAACTTCTACGGCCCGAACATGACCACGGTCGAGGCGCAGGCCTATTTCGATGCCTACGAGCTCGACCGCAACAAGCCGGTGGAGAAGGGACTCAACAGCCGTCTCGTGAAGGATGCCGAGGGCAATGTCGTCGAGGAAACCTACAAGGTGGGTGGGCTCTACGGACCCGCCCTCGAGCAGGTGTGCTACTGGCTCGAGCAGGCCCAGCAGTACGCGGAGAACGACAAGCAGGCCGCGGCACTCCGCCACCTGGTCGATTACTACCGCACGGGCGACCTGGAGAAGTGGAGCCTCTACAACATCAACTGGGTCAAGGACACCGAAGGCGACATCGACTACATCAACGGATTCGTGGAGGTCTACAACGACCCACTGGGGTACACCGGAAGCTATGAGACGATTGTCCAGATCAAGGACTTCGAAGCCTCCGCCCGCATGGCTGTCATGATGGACAACGCCCAGTGGTTCGAGGACCACATGCCCTTCATGGACGAGCACAAGAAGAAGGAAGTCGTCGGCATCACCTACAACGTGGTCAATGTGGTCGGAGAAGCCGGGGATGCCTCCCCGAGCACCCCGATCGGGGTCAATCTGCCCAACGCCAACTGGATCCGCACCCTGCACGGCTCCAAGAGCGTGAGCCTCGGCAACATCATCGACGCCTATGACAATGCCGGCGGCGGTGGCCTCACCGATGAGTTCGCCTTCGATGAGGTGGAGAAGCGCCGCGCCAAGTCCCATGGCACCCTCGCCGGAAAAATCCACACGGCGTTCCACGAAGTCATCGGCCACGCGAGCGGTCAGCTGGAGCCTGGGGTGGCGGAGCCCGCGAGCACCATCAAGGAGTACGCCAGCACCCTCGAGGAAGGGCGGGCCGACCTCGTTGCGCTGTACTTCATGCTCGACGAGAAGCTCATCGAACTCGGCCTGGTCAAGAATTTGGAGACCGGACGGTGCGAATACGACAGCTACATCCGGAACGGAATGCTGATGCAGCTCCGCCGGCTCGCTGTCGGAGACGACATCGAGGAGGCCCACATGCGCAACCGTGCGTGGGTGAGCCACTGGGTGGTGGAACGCGCCGCGGCGGACAACAGCATCCGCGAAATCAACCAGGACGGCAAGACGTACTACAACATCGTGGATTACGACCGTGTGCGGGAGCTCTTCGGTGAGTTGCTGCGGGAAGTCCAGCGCATCAAGTCCCAGGGCGACTACGAGGCCGCCAAGGCCCTCGTCGAAGGCTACGGCGTCAAGGTCGACCCCGTGGTCCACCAGCAGGTTCTGGATCGCGCCGAGGCCCTCGGCATCGCGCCCTACGGTGGATTCATCAACCCCGAGCTCGTGCCGACCTTGGATGAGTCCGGCGCCCTGATCGACGTGGAACTGTCCTATCCGGCGGACTTCACCGAGCAGATGCTGGGGTACGGTGCCACCTACGGCCATCTTCCCCGGGTCAACTGATTCGGCTGGATTCACGACATGGAAAACCGGAAGCTGGATCTGGTCCGGTCCATCCTGGAGGTGGACAACGAGGCGGATTTGCGGGCACTCGAGACGGCTGTCGAGGCCGTGAAGGAGTCGGCCCGGGCGCGCCAGCTGGTCATCGGGTATCGCCCCTCGGGGACCCCGGTGTTGAAGCAACGCTTCCTCGAGCGGCTGCGTCATACCCTACACGACATCGAGCACAATGAATACCTGCCTCTCGCCACCTTTGAACGCCGTGCCGCCGACTGGTGACGGCATGCGGTTCCGCCTGTTCTCCCTGGCCCTGATGCTCGTCACGCTGGGACTGTCCGGGTCAACCGTGGCCCAGACCCCGTGTGAGGATGGCGTGGCAGGACAATATCCTTGCGAGGGACTCGACCTGATGTGTGTCCGGAGCTTCGAGGAGCTCGGCGGTGTGCCTCCGGGCAACGGAAACGACTGCTGGGGATGGACCCATGACGGCCGGGAGTTCGTCCTGTACGGTCGCAGCGACGGCACGTCCATCATCGAGGTCACCGATCCGGTGAATCCCGTGATGGTCGCCGATGTTCCGACCGCCTCCATCCCGAGCTTGTGGCGGGACATCAAGGTCATCGGCGACGTGGCCTTCATCGTGAGCGAGGCCCAGGAGCATGGTATGCAGGTCATCGACCTGTCCGGCATCCCCGATGCGGAGCCGATGACGCCGCCCCTCACATTTGCCCATTACACCGGCTTCGGTCGGGCCCACAATGTGGTGGCGAACCCGGAGACCGGGTACGTTTACGGCGTTGGGACAGACACGTTCTCAGGAGGCCTGCACATCGTGGATGTCAGCAATCCGTCCAGTCCCACCTTGGCCGGATCCTGGGAGGCCCTTTACGTACATGATGCTCAGGCCGTGGTCTATGCCGGGCCCGACGAGGACTACGTGGGCCGGGAAATGGTCTTCGCCCTGTGTGGTTTCGCCGGCGTCCGCATTGTGGACGTGGAGGACAAGACGGACTGCTTCACCGTGGCCAATGTTTCAGATTCGGCGTGGGTCTACACCCATCAGGGGTGGTTGTCCGAGGACCACCGCTTCCTCTTCATGAACGACGAGATTGACGAGTCGACTGGCGTGGCTCCGTTGACCCGGACCTGGGTGATGGATGTGCAGGACTTGGACAACCCCATCGTTGTGGGGTACCACGAGGGCGCACTCCCGGTGACCGACCACAACCTCTACACCCACGAGGGCAAGGTGTACGCGGCGAACTACTTCGCCGGCATTCAGGTGCTGGACATCGTGGACCCCGCGACCGCCACGCTGGAGATGACGGCCTTCTTCGACACCAATCCATTCAGCGACCAGGTCGGAACCGGTGGAGGAGCTTGGAGTGTCTATCCCTACTTCGAGAGTGGGAACATCGCCATCAGCACGCAGAGCCATTTCTTCATGGTCCGGCCCTCCGGACTCATCGACGCGGTTGCGGAGCCGACGGTCCCGGAACCCCAGGTGGTCCTCCATCCCGAGGAAGGGCAGGTTCGCCTCCGCTCGACCCGCGCGGGAGTGGCTCGGGTGTACGATGTCATGGGGCGCCATCAGGCCGACTGGCCGATGCAGGCCGAAGGCTGGTCCACGTTCCGGACGGAAGGGTGGCCTTCGGGCACGTACGTAATCAAGACGGATTGGGGAGCCTCCGAGGCGTTCCTGGTCCGCTGATTCCGAGTTTCAGTGTGGAGTGGAGTCGCCGGATGAGAAGGCGGCTTCCAACCGGCTTTCCAGCATCTCGAAGCGAACCCCGAGTTGCAACCGTCCTTCTTCGGCAATCGACAGGGAGCCCGTCTCTTCGCTGACCACGAGGACGAGGGCGTCGGTCTGTTCGGAAATGCCCACCGCCGCGCGGTGGCGGGTACCGCATTGTGCTGGAAGATCCATGCGTCCCGAGACAGGAAGGATGCCGGCCGCCCAACGCACCCGCAGGCGGTCGATGCAGGCGGCGCCGTCGTGAAGGGGGCTGGCTTTTTCGAACAGGGACACGATCAGGCCCGCGGAGATCTGGGCGTCGATGGACACCCACCCGGTGGCCACCGGACTGGGATCTGCTTCCCGAGGAATGACCACGAGGGCACCAAGTCGCCTGCGCCGGCACTCCTCGAGGCCCAACCTCAATTCGGTCCATTGGGAGGGCGTCCCTTGGCCATTGCCATTTCGACCGAACCATTTCTGAATCCATGGCGGGGCCGAGCGGACGAACTGCCGATTGCCGATAAGGAGCAGGAACTGTCGCAATTCCTGCTGGAACACGATGAGCAGGGCGATGACTCCGACGCCGATGAACTGGCCCAGGATTTCTGCCAGCATTCGCATTTGCAGGGCGTCCACGATTTGGTAAACCAGGTAGATGGCGAGGATTCCGAGGAAGATCCGAATCGCCGCCGTGCCCCGCGTGAGCCGGTAAAGCTGATAGAGGATGAGGGCCACCGCAACGATGTCCAGGACCTGCCAGAGGCCGAGTTGGAGGGCGGGTTGTTCAATCATCGTCGCATGCCGAAGCGGCGCCCCGAAGGTATTGGTGAAGCCGGATGCATTCCATGGCCGGCGCGACATCGTGCACGCGGAGCCAATGGGCACCCCGGTCGAGGGCCCAGGCATGGAGGGCGGTGGTGCCGTTGAGCGCTTCGTTTGCCGTGCACCCCAACGCCTTGTGGATCATGGATTTGCGGCTCACTCCAACGAGCAGAGGACAGCCGAGGGTGAGCATCTCGGGCAGGTGGGCGAGCAGGTGGTAATTGTGTTCGAGGCGTTTGCCGAACCCGAAACCGGGGTCCACCATCAGGTGGTGGATGCCCATGGCCCGGAAGCGGTCCCGACGTTGCGTGAGATGCGACAGGACGTCCTGGACAACATCGCCGTACCGCGGGCGGTCCTGCATGGTCGCCGGCGTGCCCTGCATGTGCATGATGGCATAGGGGACCTGCCTTTCGGCGACCAGCAGAGGGAGGTCGGGATCCAGGGTGCCCGCCGAGATGTCGTTGATCATGTCGGCCCCGGCATCCAGCGCCCGGCGGGCCACTTCGGCGTGGAAGGTGTCCACGCTGACGGGCACCTCGGGGAGCACCTCGCGGATGGACTCGAGGGCCGGCTGGACCCGTTGCCATTCGGCTGTCGGGCCGATGCGCTCGGCACCGGGCCGGCTGCTCTGACCGCCTAGATCGAGGAGGGAGGCCCCTTCGGACACCATGCGCAGGGCCTGATCCGCAGCCGAGGCCCCGCTCACCCGGCTTCCCGCGTGGAACGAGTCCGGCGTGGCGTTGAGGATGCCCATGATCCGCGGGACATCGGCAGAGAGGGAGTGTCCCCGGAGGAGGAGGGGGTCGACCATGACGCTGGCAAAGGTGCAACCGGAAGAGCAGTGGACGAAGACCGCCGACTTGTGGGAAAAGACGGGGCGGATGGTGGGGACGGCATTTCTTTTCCCCGGCTCTGAAGCGGACCTTGCAGACCATGAGCGGAGAGGGAACCCACGAAGCGGACGCCACCGGCATTCCCGCCCTGACCCTGGAGCAGTACGACGCCCAGGTCGCGGTGTGCACCGGTCTGTTCCTCGACAAGATGCACGACTACGGGACGGCTTGGCGCATTCTGCGCCCGAGTTCCCTAACGGACCAGATTTTCATCAAAGCTCAGCGCATCCGGACCCTGCAGGAGGGGGGAGAACGGAAGGTGGATGAAGGCATCCAGCCCGAATTCGTGGGCATCGTCAACTATTGCATGATGGCGCTGCTGCAGATGGAGTTGCCGGAGGAGGCCCCGATGGAGCTCGAGCCGTCCGAGGCCGAGCGCCTGTTCCGGGGCATGGTGGAGCGGACGCGGTCTCTCATGATGCGGAAGAACCACGACTATGGCGAGGCCTGGCGGGACATGCGCATCTCGAGCCTGACCGACCTGATCCTCATGAAGTTGCTGCGCATCAAGCAACTCGAAGACCTTGACGGAGGGGCCAAGGTGAGCGAGGGGGCGGATGCGGGCTATATGGACATGGCCAATTACGCCCTGTTCGCGCTCATTCACCTCGCCTCGACGCAATCCACCACCTGACGTGTTAATCGCCCGTTAAGGGGGC
>WTID01000005.1:30937-42864 GCA_011522855.1 Flavobacteriales bacterium | reverse complement strand
CACCTCGCCTCGACGCAATCCACCACCTGACGTGTTAATCGCCCGTTAAGGGGGCGCTGAACCGGCTGGAATCGGAGCGAACTTTCCGGGACCATCCACCATGCGCAAGATTCTGCTTCCCGTCGCCAACGTCTGCCGCGTGCTCGTCGGCGCCTTGTTCGTCGTTTCCGGCCTGATCAAGATCAACGATGCCCTCGGCTTCATGTACAAGCTGGAGGAGTATTTCGAGCCTGGAGCCCTCAACCTCGAGGCCTGGACACCGTGGGCCCTCGAGTTGGGCATGCTGGCGTCCATCGGCGAGGTCCTGCTCGGCGTGGCCTTGCTCGTCGGAGCCTTGCCGCGGCTGACGACGGCCTTGACCTTGGTCCTCATGCTGTTTTTCACCTGGCTCACGTGGTACACGGACCACTGCGATCCGTTTGGCAGCAAGACCATCGTGGAGAATGGCATCGAGGTGGAGATTCCCAACCAATGCGTGCTCAGCTGCGGTTGCTTCGGCAATGCCATTCCCCTGACTCCGCACGAGAGCTTCCTCAAGGATGTGGTTCTGCTCATCCTGCTTCTGCCCATCCTGCTGAGCGCTTGGACCGGGGGATACACGCTCAACGACCGCAACCGCTCCCTGTGGATGTACGCGACGGCCCTGATGATCACCTGGGCCTTTGGAGAGGTCATGCTCGAATGGGGTTTCCCGACCCTGTTCCTGGCCCTCGGGTTGGCTGCGGCCGAGGGCGTGAGGCGCCGTTGGGTCTGGAACCAGAAGGAATGGGCCATGGCGGCTGGTGTGCTGGTCGTGGCCCTCGGGTTCCAGATGTACACACTCCAGCACCTTCCCGTCAAGGATTACCGGCCCTATGCGGTGGGGGAGGACGTGAACCGGAACATGGCGTCGGCCGACGAACTCGGCTTGGATGCGCCGGTCTACGACAAGGAGGTGCGGTTCTTCCACCCCGAGACGGGCGCGGACACCGTCATCATGCAATCTGGCTACATGGCTGGCAAACTCTGGGAAGACGAGGCATTCAAGGCCCGCTTTCCGGAGGCCGATTGGGCCAATTCCATCGAGGTCAAGGTGTCAGACGGATATGAGCCCCTCATCTTCGATCTGGACGCCACGGATGCCAATGGGGAGAGCCGCTTGGCGGAGATGTTGTCTGACGGCTACACGCTGTGGCACGTGTCCAAGGACCTTGCCACATCGGAAGCCCATGGCCAGCCGGAGATCAATGCCCTCTTCGCGGAAGCGGCGGACAAGGGCTGGCGGGTGGCTGCCCTGACCCCGGCCACCACGGAGGAGGCGGAAGCCTACCGGACCGAGAAGGGGGCGGATTATCCGTTCTACACCACAGACCCCACCGAGTTGAAGATCATTGTGCGGAGCAATCCGGGGGTGGTCCTCTTGAAGGATGGCATCGTGGTCGACAAGTGGGCGTGGCGGGACATTCCCGCCAGTTGTGACGACGCGCTGGGCGGACGCTGATGCTCGGCGGGAACACGGTGCGCAAAGGGCTGCGGGGCCTGGCGGTCCTCTGGGGCAGCTTCACCCTCGTGTTCCTGGTGTTCACCGCCATTCCCGACCCGGCACGGCAACTTGCCGGACAGCAGGCCGATGAGGAGATCATCGCCGATCTGCGCGCCCGCTTCGGCCTGGACCGCCCATGGACGGAACGCTACCTGAATGCGTTGGCCGACCTGAGCCCCCTCGGTCCGACGGCGGAAGGGTGGGGGCTCCGGTGGCCTTCCCTCGGCGAGAGCTTCGTGCGTCAGGAACCGGTGATGCACCTCATTGCGGAGGCCTTGCCCGGCACCATCCTTCTGGCCCTGACAGCCTTGGCTTTCGCGCTTGTGGTGGGCATTCCCATGGGGCTCCTCGCCACCCGGAATCCCGGAGGCGTGTTCGACCGCGTGGTGGTCGGGGGGAGCGTGCTCGGCATGTCGGCGCCGAGTTTCTTCGCCGCCGTGCTCATCGGCTATCTGTTTGCCGTCCAATGGGGCGACTGGACTGGATTGCCCCTCACGGGAAGCCTGTGGGACCTCGACGAGGAGGGGAGGCAGGTCGTCTGCTGGCGCCATTTGATCCTGCCCGCCCTCACGTTGGGCATCCGCCCCTTGGCCGTCCTCGCGCAATTGACACGGAGTGCGGCCACCGAGGTGCTCGCTTCACCCCATGTTCGGACCGCCCGGGCCTTCGGGGCCACGGAGGGGGAGGTCCTCCGGCGACACGTCGTGCGGAACGCGATGAACCCGGTGCTCACCTCGGCCAGTGGATGGCTCGCCCAATTGCTCGCCGGTGCGGTCTTCGTTGAATTCGTGTTTGGCTGGAAGGGGTTGGGGTTCCTCCTGTTCGATGCGCTCGAGCAACAGGACCTTCCAGTCGTGATGGGCGGTGTGCTGGTGGTGAGCTTCGTTTTTGTCTGCGTCAATGCGCTGACCGACGTCGCCTACCGCTGGATTGACCCACGGGCCGCTCAGGCCTGAATCTCCGAGAGGATGTGACGGTTGAGCCGATCGACGAGCTCGGTGGTGGCTCCGTTGAAATAGCGCTTCGTCCGGTAGCTGCCCACCCAGCGCAATCCCTGGACGACATTGGTCAGGAAGACCTCGTCGGCCACGAGCAGATTCTGCGGCGTGAGGTTGCATTCGTAGACCTTCATGCCCGAGGCGAGGGCGAGGTTGATGACCTGCGTCCGCAAGACGCCGGCGGTCGCACCGGAGTCGATGCCCGGTGTGTACAGCACCCCGTTGGAAACGAGGAAAAGGTTGGAGGATGTGCCCTCGATGATGCCCATCCGGTCATTCTGGATGAGGGCGGTGTCGAGCCCATGGGCCCGGGCCCAGATGCCGCTTTGCACGTAGAGGTTGGAGGCGATGTTCTTGAACCGCGAGAGGTGGTTCGGTGTGCACTTCATTTCGGGATAGATGTCCGTGGACCATCCCTTGTCGTTGAGAACATAGCCTTCCGTGTCCACGGGCGCGGCCACCATGATCACATCCAGCGCGCTGTCCTCTGGCGTGTAGAACCCGTCTCCACTGCGCGTCAGGGTGAGGCGCACGCGAGCACCACCCGTGATGCCCTCGGCGTCGAGCAGGGTGCGGATGTCCTGTTCGATGCTCGCCGGTGTGAAGCCGAGCGGGGCGTGGATGCGGTGGGCCTTGAGCCCTTCCCGGATGCGCTTGTGGTGATCGTCCAGAAACAACGGCTTGCCATGGGCAATGCGGATGGTCTCGAAGATGCCGTCCGCAAAGAGGAATCCCCGATTCCGGATGGGAACCCCCGAGGATTCCGGGAGAAGGTGACCGTTGTGGAGAATGTGGGGCAAGACGCCGCAAAGTTAACCCCGCCCACCCAGCGGCAGGGAGGCCCATTGTCCGAGGGGCGCATTGGGTTCGACGAGGACGCCATGTCGAACGCCGGCCCCGAGGGCACACTCGATGTCACGGGCCTTGTCTCCGAACATCCAGCAGGCGTCGGGATCCAGCTGGTGCTTCGCCAGGGCCTTCTCGACCATGAGCGACCCCGGCTTGCGGCTCAGGCTGGCCCCGTAGTCCGGGTGGTGGGGGCTGTAGAAGATGTCGTCGAGGGGGGCGCCCACCGCCTCACAGGCGGACTGAAGGACGGCGTGGATCTCGCCGACTTCGCGATGCCCGTAGCGTCCCTTGGCGATGCCGCCCTGATTGGTGATCAGGATGAGCTTGTATCCGGCCGATTTCCACTGCTTCAGGGCATCGAGGACCGTGGGCAGGATGTGGAATTCGTCGACCGATGTCGTGTAGTCGCCGGGGTCGTGGTTGATGATGCCGTCGCGGTCCAGCAGGATGGCCTTGCCCAAGGCGGGTGAAGAAATGTCCGGTTCCATGGTCTCAGTGGATTCGGGTGCCGTCGGGCACGGTGTCAGGGACGGACAGCAGGCCCACGTGCGGGCCGTGGACAGCCCCGAGGACGAGGCATCGACTCGTGTGCCGGCCGACTTGCTTGGGGGGCAGATTGACGACAGCCACCACCTTTCGGCCGACGAGGTCTTCCGGGTTGTGGTCCACCGTGATCTGGGCCGTCGATTTCAGGATGCCCAAGGGACCGAAGTCAATGCGGAGCACATACGCCGGCCGCTGGGCCCGGTCGAGCGGCTCCGCCTCGAGGACGGTGCCGGCGCGCAGATCCGAGGCGGCAAAGACGGAAACGTCCACCGTGGGCTGGAGAGGGCTCGACGGGCTGTCCATGCGTCGAAATTAGGCCGCGCCCCGGATTAACTTGCCGGCATGGAATCCGGAGCTCCCTCTCCCAAGGACGGTTGGCCGTCATGGACACACGCCGTGGTCAGCGCATGGCGGGGAGATGACCCTCCCCGGACCCACGTGCAGCTGGACGACGGGGAAATCGTTCTCCCGGCCCACCATCCCCACCGGACGGTCCAGTCGGTCCGCCCCGTGTCGCCGGCGCCCTGGCAACTTTCCGAAGATGTCCATTCCGCCGATGCGGTGATGCCCGCCCTCATCGGTGGGGCGGAAGCCCTCCGTCTCATCGGGTGTGAGCACCCGACGGTCTGGCTCGACGGGGTCATCCGGGAGTATGTCGACATTGAATGGGTGCGGGACATGGCCCTCGGGATCGACGTGGACCCCGCAGGATTTCCAGTCGGGGGTGGAGTGCTGCTCGACTGGTGGTCCGGAGGGGATCTTTCCGCCCATCGCCAAGCGCTGGATTCGCTCGGTCGGAACGACCTGCGCGCCTGCCTCATTTCCGATGTGGCCCTCTCTGGCCGAACCCGCTCGGCGAAGCTGGCCCTCGTCATGCGGGCGTTGGAGGAGGCCGTTGAGGTGCTGGGCGATGCCGGACGCATCAGCCTCGATGTCACGTTGGACCGCGACCCTGTGGTGGCACTCGCCCAGGCCGAAGCCCTCAAGCGGCTCGTGGCCGACCGGGTGGAGGCCAAATCCTGGCCTCGCCTGCGTGCCGTGCCGGAGTCAAGCGGGCTGAGTCCGGATTGCGGTCGGGACAACCTGATCCGCCAGGTGACCTCTTCGGCAGCCGGTGTGTTGTCGGGATTGGATGCCGTGGCCGCCGGCCGGCCGGACCCCGAGGGAACGGTGACCGATTTGCCGGATGCGGCCAAGTGGTCGCGCAATGCGCTGCACCTCTTGAGGGAAGAGTCCGGACTGATCCATCCGCGGGCCCTGGTGTCTCCCGTGGTGGATGCGCTGGCCGAGTCCATGATGACGGCTGTGGACCGCCATCTGGCGGGGTGGGGCAACCAGCGCTCCCGGGACATCGCCGGACAAGCTTCTGAACCCGTCGAACCCGTCGTGGTGGACACTCCGCCAGCCGGGGAGGAAGCCTCCAGCGTGGAAGCCGCCATGGCTGGCCACCCGCCCTACTTGAGGGGGCCGTATGCCAGCATGTACACCCAGCGACCTTGGACCATTCGACAGTATGCGGGGTTCAGCACTGCCGAGGCTTCCAATGCCTTCTACCGAAAGAATCTGGCGGAAGGCCAGAAGGGACTGAGTGTGGCCTTCGACCTGGCGACCCACCGCGGCTATGACAGCGATCACCCCAGGGTGTCGGGCGATGTGGGCAAGGCCGGCGTGGCCATCGACAGTGTGGAGGACATGAAGCGGCTGTTCGAGGGCATTCCGCTCGACCGGATGAGCGTCTCGATGACCATGAATGGAGCCGTGTTGCCCATCATGGCCTTTTACATCGTGGCGGCCGAGGAACAGGGCGTGTCGGGCGCTGACCTCGCCGGCACCATCCAGAACGACATCCTGAAGGAGTTCATGGTGCGGAACACCTTCATCTATCCGCCGTCTCCGAGCATGCGCATCATCAGCGACATTTTCGCCTACACCGCGGCGAACATGCCCAAGTTCAACTCGATCAGCATTTCGGGTTACCACATGCAGGAGGCGGGCGCAACGGCGGAGCTCGAGTTGGCCTACACCATCGCCAACGGCCTGTCCTACGTGAAGGCGGGCATCGAGGCCGGACTGGAGGTGGACCGGTTCGCCCCACGACTCAGTTTCTTTTGGGGAATCGGCATGGACCTCGTGACGGAGGTGGCCAAACTCCGGGCGGGAAGGGTCCTTTGGGCCCGCCACATGGCCCAGTTCCACCCGAAGAACCCCCGTTCGTCCATGTTGCGGACCCATTGCCAGACGAGCGGTTGGACGCTCACGGAGCAGGACCCGCTGAACAACGTCTCCCGGACGGCCATCGAAGCGCTGGCCGCCGCCTGGGGCGGCACGCAAAGCCTGCACACCAATTCCCTGGACGAAGCCATTGCCCTGCCGACGGAAGACTCCGCCCGCATTGCCCGGAATACCCAGCTGATCCTGCAGAAGGAAGCGGGCACGACCCGATGGGTGGATCCGCTGGGGGGTGATGAGACGGTGGCCGAACGGACCCGGGACCTCATCGAGCGGGCCGAGGCCATCATCGAGGAGATGGAAAAGGCCGGGGGGATGCCGCGGGCCATCGACCTCGGTCTGCCCATGCAGGGCATCGAGACGGCCGCGGCGGAGAAGCAATCCCGGATTGACGCTGGCCTGGACCGCATCATCGGGCTCAACCTCTTCGCTGGTCAGGCTCCCGACAACCTCGAGGTCCTCAAGGTCGAGCACGAGGCGGTCCTGCAGGGGCAGCTCGAGCGCCTCGCCGCCCTGCGGGCTTCGCGAAATGAAAAGGAGGTGCGCAAGGCGCTGGCCGCTGTGGAATCCGCGGCGCGGTCTGACGGCAACCTGCTCGAGGCGGCGGTCCAGGCCGCCCGGGTGCGGTGCACCCTGGGAGAGATTTCTGATGCGCTGGAGCGGGTCTTCGGACGCCACGTGCCCGTGGTTCGCCCGGTGCGGGGTATTTTCCGGAAACAGCTCGGTGAGCGGGAAGAATTCAGAATGGCGGTGGAGAAGGCCAAACGGTTTGCGGACATGGAGGGCAGACAGCCACGGATCCTCGTCGCCAAGATGGGCCAGGACGGCCACGACCGTGGGGCCAAGGTGATTGCGAGCGCCTTTGCCGATCTCGGTTTTGACGTGGACCTGGGATCCCTGTTCCAGACGCCGGAGGAAGTGGCCCGACAAGCCGTCGAGAACGACGTCCACGTGGTGGGCGTGTCCACCTTGGCCGCCGGGCATCTCGTGCTGGTTCCCGCGCTGGTCGAGGCGTTGAAGGCCCATGGACGCGAAGACATGCTGATTGTCGTGGGCGGCGTGATTCCCAGGGAGGACTATCCGGCCCTGTATGACTCGGGGGCCACAGCCATTTTCGGCCCGGGAACCCCCGTGGTCCAGTCGGCCACGGACATTCTCGACCTGTTGCTCGAAGCCTACGGTCAGGAGGGGTGAGAGGGCCTCAGTGCCCGTCGGTTCCCAGCGAATCCACAGGAAAGCGATAGCCGCGCAGGATCTCGATGACCGGCAGGAAGGGCTTGCCTGCAAATTGGCCCTGCACGATTTCGAGGCAGCCACCGGAGGTGCCGACCCAGAACCGGTCGCCCTCGACCCGGCATTGGCCCGGAGCCAGTCCGGCCGGAGTCTCCTCTGAGGAGTCCGCGAGGCGGGGTTCCTTGATCTTCATGGTGGCGCCATTGAGCGTCGTCCAGGCACCGGGGAACGGCGTCATGCCCCGAATGAAGTCCGCCACCTCCCGCGGTGATTTCCGCCAGTCGACCCGCCCATCCTGCCGGAACAGCTTGGGGGCGTCCCGCTCATCGCCGCGGAGCAGAGCGTCCTGGGGGACGCCGTCCAGCGGACCCTGGGCCAAGGCATCCGCCGTGTCGACCATGAGTCCGGCTCCCTCCTTCATCAGCCGGCCGTAGACGCTGCCCGCCGTGTCCTGCGGTGTGACCGGCGTCGAGCGCTGGAGCAGCAGGCCACCTGTGTCGATGTCCCGGGTGATGAAGAACGAGGTGACGCCCGTCCGTTCCACGCCGGCGGCGATGGCATGCTGGATGGGCGCCGCTCCCCGAAAGTCGGGCAACAGGCTGCCGTGCACATTGACCGTGCCCTTGGGGGGCATGGACCACACGACTTCCGGCAACATTCGGAAAGCCACCACCGCAAAAAAGTCGGCGTTCCAGGCCTTGAGTTGTTCGAGGAACTCAGGAGCGCGAAGCTTCTCGGGTTGGGCGATGGGCAAACCGAGTTCCAGCGCGGCTTCTTTGACCTGGCAGGGCTGCATCTGCTGGCCCCGACCGGCCTTGCGGTCCGGTGCGGTCACCACCCCCACGACCTCGTGGTCCGAGGCCGCCAAGGCCCGGAGGCTGGCCTCTGCGAAATCGGGCGTGCCGAAGAAGACGATGCGCAGTCGGGAGGTCATCATGGATGCGGCGCGAAGGTAGCCACCGTCCGTGGCCTCAGAGGACCTTGGATTTCCAATCCCAACGGAGGAGGAAGAGGGCTGAGCCAAGGCCGATGCCACTGAAGTAGGACCACTCCACCCACCAGATTCGCCAGACTGGCTGGGGATGGATCAGGGTCAGGGTGACGGCCAGCGCGGTGTACACCACCAAGGCAGAGACCTCAATCACGAGGGCCGGACGGGTGTGTCCACTGCCTTGGATGGTGCTGAGCATCACCGAGCTTCCGCTGTAAATCAGCATCGCAAAGAAGATGACCGGCAAGGTTCTGGTTGCCGCCTCGAGCCCGGCAGGATCCTCAAAGAAGGGGGAGGCCAGTAGGCTCGGGTAGAACAGCCCACCGTGGGCCATCAGGAAAATGCCGCACAGGTTGACGATGAACAGCCGGCGCATCACCCCGTGCAGCTCCTCCTGCCTTCCGGCGCCGAGCAGGCCGCTCACGAAGGTCCGGGTGGTCTGCTGCACGCCTTGGGAGACCACGAAGGCCAGCATGAAGAAGTTGCGCGCGATGTGGCTCACTTTGAGTTCGAGCACGCCAACCTGCTCCACGAGGAAGAAGAACAGGCTCCAGGTGCCCAGCGTCAAGGTCAGTTGGGCCACCATCGGGGCGGCGAGTTGAAACCAGCCACGCAGCTGTTCCCAGGTGAGCAGGGAGGAGGCCCAGACCGCCCGGCCGTGATGCCGCACTGCATGGCCGATGAGGACGAGGAGACCGGTGCTTTCCGCGGTGAGGCTGGCCCAGGCCGCTCCCCGCGCGCCCATGGCGGGAATCCACCTTGTGCCTTCGATGAGCAGGGCATCGCCGATGACGTTGACGGTTCCGGTCGTGATCATCGCCCACATCAGGATGCGGGAGCGCGCCGTGCCCATGAAGAAGGCATTGAGCATCATCACAAGGAAGGAGGGCAAATAGCCCCATTTCCGGATGCCCATAAAGTCCGCAAAGACGCGCCCCGTCTCTCCATCCCGGAAGACGCCCGCGAAACCGGCCTGCAAGCCCAGGGCGACGAAGAGCACGAGGCAGAGGCCCACCACTGCGGCCACCCGAAGTCCGGTGGACAGGATGCTGAGGGTTTGCTCCATCCGGCCTTCGCCCATCCTTCGGGCGATCAGGATCTGTCCGGTGTTGCAGAATCCCGCACCGATCATGGCGAGGGTGATGTAGAGGACGCCCGCATTGCCGGCGCCATTGAGCGCCACATCGGAGGTCCGGCTCAGGAAATAGTTGTCGGTCAGAACGACCAGAAACTGCATGAAGGTGCCAGCCGAAACCGGCAGGGCGAGGCGCAGGATGGACCGGTAATCGGTCTGCAGAGCATCTTGGGTCATGCCGAAGGGGCGTGGGGAGAGGGCGGAACCTCGCCGGAGCGGAGGCGCTCAAGGAGCCCCGGTGCATCCTTCACCGTGCGGGAGGCCCAATCCCCGAGGATGCGGGGGTGGTCCGACTCGGGAATTCGCCAATCGATGTCGTTGGAGGCCCGGACCCGCCGGGTGACCGTCTGGAGGGTCAAGGCCGCGGCGACCGAGATGTTGAAGCTCTCCGTGAAGCCGTACATGGGGATGCGGACGAAGTGATCGGCTTCTGCCCGCGCCGCATCCGTGATGCCCGGTCCTTCCGACCCGAAGACCAGGGCGACCGGCCGGTCGAGGGGAAGCTCCTCAGGCGTGGTGTCGTCGGTGTGTGGGGTGGTGCAACAGATGGCAAACCCACGGGACTTCAGGTCCCTGAGCGCATGGGTGGTGTCGGTGTGGCGTTCGATGTCCAGCCATTTGGCCGCGCCCTTGGCGACTCCGGGGGACACGCGGTAGGGATTGTTGACCTCAATGATGTGCGCGCTCTGGATGCCGAACCCGTCGCAGCTACGCAGCACGGCGGAGATGTTGTGCGGGTCAAACAGATCCTCCGTGACGGCCGTGACCCAATTCGTCCGTTGTCCAAGCACCTCCGCAAAGCGCTGCTTGCGGGCGTCGGTCAGGTACGGGGAGAGGAGATCGTAGCGGTCATCCATGGGGCAAAGAAAATCCCCGGACCGCGCAGGGCAGTCCGGGGATTGTGTCTTCTGTGGGAAGGATTACTTGACCTTCTCGTTCAGCTCGGCACCGGGCTTGAACTTCACCACGTTCTTGGCGGCGATGGTGATTTCCTTGCCGGTCTGCGGGTTGCGGCCCTTGCGAGCCTCACGGTGCGTCACGGAGAAGGAGCCGAAGCCCACGAGAGCGACACGCTCTCCACCCTTGAGGGCGTTGCTGGTGGCGTCGATGAATGCGTCGAGGGCGCGGCCGGCGTCGGCCTTGCTGATGCCAGCGCCTTCGGCCATGGCATCACGGAGTTCAGATTTGTTCATGATGTTCTTATTGGGTTGTGAACTGCTCAAATGTATATGCGAAATCCCGCGCCAACAGTGGCCTACAGGGCATTTTTATGCAGTTTGTGAATAAACCCGGGTCAATTTTGGAAAAACCCGGAAATGCAGGAATGGCGCGGGTTCCCGGACGATGGGCGAAATTCGCCTCCCGTTTGACCCCCAGATGACCAATTCCAACCCTTCCAATCCGATGGACCAGCCCTTCGAGGCCATGGGCCCCGTGGTGGACTTCGAGGTGCCGTTGCGCTACAGCGACATGGACCTCTTCGGCCACGTCAACAACGCGACGTATTTCTCCTTTTTGGAGGAGGCGCGGATTGCTTGGTTCGAAGCGTGCATCCCCGAGAAGTGGGACTTTGAGAAGCACGGTGTGCTCGTCGCGCGCAATGAGATGGACTATCTGAAGCCGGTCACCCCGGGCGACCGCCTCATCATCCGGGTGGGAGCCTCCGGCATGGGCAACTCGAGCATTCACGTCAAGTACGAGGGCTTCGTCCTTCACGGCGGACAGGAGAATCGAATCGATCTCGCTTTCCGCGGCGCCACGACGCTCGTCAGTTGGGACACGAAAGCGGGCAAGGTCTGCCGGGTCCACGAGCCTTGGCGCAAGGCCATCACCGGAGCGTAACCTCCGCCCGGCTCAATCGTTGAGCCGATAGACCTGGAAGTGCCATGGCTGAAGGGTGAGGGGAGCCCCCCACCGGAGGGTGGCCGGACCGTCTCCGCTCGAATCGAGGACGGATGCGCAGTCTTGGGCCTGATGGCGAAGGGGAGCGACCTGATTCCAATCCAGTTCGGCAGACTCGTCGCTCGCGTTGGTCAGCACCAAGAGGTGCTGTTTTCCATCGGAACGGAGGAAATGGTATTGGCCGCCCCGGGGAATGAGGTGGGCCATGGGGGAGGAGAAGGCTTCGCGGTATTGACGCCGTGCTTGTCCGAGCGCCGCAGTGAATTGCCAGAGGTCCTCTTCAGCATCGCTTCGTCCTTCCGAACCGAACGCACTGCGGTCGTCTTCGGTCCATCCACCGGGAAAGTCATCGCGAACGAGTCCATCCGGCGCGGCGAATCCATCCATGCCGATTTCCGTACCGTAATACAGGCAGGGAAGGCCCCGGGTCATCATGACGAGACCGATGCCGTAGCGGGTTCTTGGCAGGTCTCCGGCCACGCTGCGCCAACGGTCCGTGTCGTGGTTGTCGACGAAGGTCAC
>WTID01000005.1:3754-30837 GCA_011522855.1 Flavobacteriales bacterium | reverse complement strand
GGTCTCCGGCCACGCTGCGCCAACGGTCCGTGTCGTGGTTGTCGACGAAGGTCACCAGCCGGTTGGGATCGGGGTACACGCCGTCCTGGCCGAGCATGCCGTGGACCCGCGTGATGCCGGTCCGCCAGCTGGGATCCTCACCGATGGCATCGCGCAGGGCGAAATGCAGCTGGAAATCCTTCACGCTCTCCAAGTGGGAGTCCGACGTGCTGACCGCACTGCCCGAGATGTACGTGGCCTGTGCTGAAGGGCTGGACACCCAGCATTCGCCAAACATGAACACGTCGGGATGGTGGCGCAGGACGCGCTCCGCGAAGGAGGCCATGAAGGCCTGATCGGAGTAGGGGTAGGTGTCGATTCGGAATCCATCGATTCCGGCCTCTGAAATCCACCACAGGGCGTTCTGGACGAGGAGGTCGGCGAGAAGGGGATCTTGGTCCGGCGCGAGGTCCGGCATCTGCGGGACAAACCACCCTTTGTTGAACTGCGCCACTTCCTCCGGGACGGCATTCGGGTCCGTCATCACGTTGCAGTTGTAGTTGGTCAAGGTGAACTCCGGCCATTGATGGAGCCAGCTGCTGTCCGGCAGTTCACGGACCATCCAGTGGTTGTGGCCCCAGTGGTTGAAGATGACATCCTGAATGACCCGGATGTCCTGTTCATGACAGGCGGCGACCATGTCGCGGTAAGCGTCGTTGCCCCCCAGCCTGGGGTCGACCTGATAATGGTCGGTCACGGCATACCCGTGATAGCTCGCCTCGGGCTGGTCGTTGATCAGGACGGGATTGAGCCAGACCGCATCTACGCCGAGGGCATCGAGGTAGTCCACGTGCTGGGCGATGCCCTGCAGGTCGCCTCCATGGCGGGCATACATCTCGCTGCGGTCGATGCCCTGTTCGCGCAACCCTTCCACGGTGTCGTTCGACGGGTCGCCGTTGGCGAAGCGGTCGGGCATGATGAGATACAGGGTGGACCCGGATTCGATGCCCTGCCCACCCACGGGCCGCAGTCGGGCGTCGTGGATGGGGAAGGAGAGGGGGGTGGTGCGGCCTCTTTCGTCCGTCAGTGTGAGGGATTTGACGCCCTCTGCGCATCCCGGTTCGACCCGCATCCGGACAAAGAGGAAGTCTTCATGTTCCCTCCGCTCGTTGGCCAACACGGTCAACCGGGGCTCTTCCGTGGAAACGGCGCAGTCAGCGAGCTTCGGGCCATGAAGGACCAGCACGAATTCCCGTTCGGTTCCCCCGTTCCACCAGTGAGGAGGTTCCATCTTGTCCACGGTGGGTCCCTTGCCCTTGTTCATCCCCATGGACGGGGTGGACAGGCCGAAAACGAGCAATCCAAGGACTGCAGTCAACAAGTGCAATCGAGGTGGCAAAAGGTCCATGCGTGCAAGCTACTTTTAGCGTGTCAAAAAGACACGATTCATGAAAACACCTTACGCACTTTTGCTTGCGATGGTCCTCGGATGGACCGTCCAGGCCCAAACCGTCCCCGTGACCTTCAGCGTGGACATGAACAACGAGACCGTGGCCGCCGAGGGCGTGCACGTCGCCGGAAATTTCCAAGGCTGGGATCCGGCGGCCACCATGCTGTCGGACGACGACATGGACGGAGTCTACACCCTGACTGTGGACGTCTCCGATACGCTGGGACTCGTTGAATACAAGTTCATCAATGGAAACGCCTGGGGCGCCGATGAGGCTGCACCCGAAGCCTGCGCCTGGAACGGCGGCACCAACCGGTACTTCGAACTGAGCGGAGAGACGGTGCTGGACACCCCCTGCTTTGGTCAGTGCGGCGCGTGCGGCACAACCACCGTCCTGTTCAAGGTCGACATGAGCCAGGAGGACGCCATCAACCCCGTGGGCGTTCACATGAACGGCAACTTCAACGGTTGGGATGGATCCAACTTCCTGATGATGGACGATGCCGACGGCGACATGATATATACGTATGTGGCCACCGTGGACGGGGCCATGCTCGAGCCGATGGACACCGTCCTCTTCAAGTTCGTGAATGGCAACGCCTGGGGATTCGATGAGAACCCCGACGGCGAGTGCGCCAGCCAGGGCAACCGCTTCCTCGCCCTGACCGGTGGGGACATGGTCTACGAGGCAAATCCCGGACAGGCCTACTGCTACAACGCGTGCGGCAGCTGCGTGGCGCCGACCCCGGTCACCTTCCGCGTCGACATGAGCACGCAGGCCGAGGTGTCCGTCAACGGGGTCTGCATCGCCGGCAATTTCCAGGGCTGGTCCGCCGGTGTGGACTTCCTGTCAGACGATGACGGCGACATGATCTACGAGATCACCATGGACATCGCCCCCGGCGACTATGAGTTCAAGTTCATCAACGGAAACAACTGGGGAGGCGATGGTGAAGGCAACATCGACAACGAGAACCCTCCGGGTGAGTGCGTGACCAATGGCAACCGGACCGTTACCGTGGGCACTGACCCCATCACCGTCCAATACTGCTACAACCAGTGTACTGAGTCCTGCGTGGCCGATCCGGATCCGGCGGACATCACCTTCCAGGTGGACATGACCAACGAGACGGTGGCCGAGACCGGCGTCTGGCTGATCGGCGGCATCACGACGCCACAATGGCAGGCCGGTGCCCTTCAGATGAGCGACGACGACGGCGACAACGTCTACGAGGTGACCTACACGGTGTCCGGTGCCGCCTTCTTCGAGTACCGTTACTGCAATGGTGACCCTTACCCTGGCGGTGTGCAGGACGACAGCGTGGCCGAGGTCGGCGACTTCGAAGCCGGTGGTTGTGGACAAGGGAACCCCTTTGGCGAATTCAACCGGACCCACGTGCGGTCGGGAGAGGCCGAGGTGCTCGGCGCCTACTGCTACGCCAGCTGCCTGGACTGCAACGGCGACACCGTGGGCACCATCATCGGCATTGAGGAGATCCAGGACTTCATCGGTCTGGAGGCCTTCCCGAATCCGGCCGAAGACGTTCTCAATGTGCGCTTTGACGGGGTTGACGGCCTCGCCGACATCCGGGTATTCGACCTGAGTGGAAAGGTGATCCTGGCCGAGCGCACCCGCGTGGTGCCGGGCATGGTGACGACGTACGGAACGGAGTCCTTCCGCCCGGGCGTCTACATCCTCGAGGTGCGCAACGGACTGCGCCGCAGCACGCTGCGCCTCACCGTGAAGTAATCCTTCGCAAGACAGACGAAAGACAAGGGGAAGGGGGCCGTCAGGTCCCCTTCTTGCATTCCTACGGAACCCTTGACAATTCTGTCAACACTCCCCGAAAAATTGGAGGGGAGGAGTGGGGGTGGACCTCTATATTGCATCCCGATTCACAACAAACACCAATCAACGCATGAAGCGATTGCTACTCGGTGTGATTGCAGTTTTCTGCAGCACCCTTGCTTACTCCCAAGCCACGGAGATCGTCGTGGAAACCTATGCCGAGAACATCGGCATGGCGGGCACCACTGACCTCACCGGCTACAACACCTACCGGGTCTATGTCAAGTTCAGCTCTCCCGATGACTTCCTGACGGCGGTCTACGGTGATGCCGATTTCCCGACCGAGATCCAAGGTGGAAACAACTTCTTCCACAGCGCCGTGGGCGCCCTGACCAACGAAGGGTACAATCCTGTCGTGTTCCCGGTGGTTCCGGATCTCGAGTACGACAGCTTCGTCACGATCGGCATGACGGCACCCGCTTCCTCCGCAGACGGAGAGCAGCCGATCAACTCCATCGGAGACCCGTTGGCCAACTGGATTCCGGCCTTCGACCCCGGTGCGGGAATGACCGGCTCAGACCTTGTCATCAACACGCAGACGGGGGGCAGCTGGTTCCCACTCTTCCCAGACGCCAACGCGTACGCTGGAGAGGACAGTCTCGTGCTGATTGGTCAGTTCACGACCGACACCACCCTGTACGGCGTGGTGAGTGTGGCGACCTTCGTGGGCGGCGACCAGTCCAACGACACCCTCGTGACGCTCCCTTTCAGCAGCGTCCCTGACGCTGTGTTCGGCTGCACCGACATGGATGCGACCAACTTCAACAGCGCGGCCAACGAGGACGATGGCACCTGCGTCTACGCCTGTGACTACCCGGCCACCCAGCTGATGATCGAAGCCACCTCCACGGGTGACGTGAGCTGCAGCGGATACTCCGACGGAAGCGCCGTGGTCACCGTGACCGGCGGCCAGGGCAGCTTGACCTACAGCGACGGAACGAGCACCAACGCCACCGGCATCTTCAACGCGGTTCCCTCCGGGGATGTGACGATCACCGTCACGGACAACGTCGGTTGCTCGGTGGAGACCACCCTGACTGTGGGCACTCCCGACCCGCTCGTCGTGACGGCCAGCCTGTCCGACCCGATCAGTTGCGCCGGTGAATCCGACGCGGTCCTGAGCGGTTCCAGCACCGGCGGCACAGGCACGGTGATGTACAGCATGACCGCTCCGGTCGACACCGGTTCCGGTCCGTACTTCGAGATGGGCGCCGACGTGCTCCTCTTTGAAGGCATCGGCGTGGGCCTTTACACCGTTTACGCCATCGACGGAAACGGATGTGTGGACAACACGCCTGGTATCCAGGTGGGCCAGCCCCAGCCGTTCAACCTCTACGCTCAGGCTGTGGCTCCGACCACCTGCCCGGACACCGAGGATGGCACCGTGGTGCTGAACTTCTTCGGCGGCAGCGGCAACGGCACGACCTACAGCACCGACGGTGCTACGTACAGCACGGAGAACACGTTTACCCTGCCTCCGGGAACCTACACCTTTTATGCTCAGGACGTCAACGGATGCCTGGACACCCTCACCGACGTGATGGTGGAGACCCCCGCGGAATTCGAGTCCCTCGCTGAGCTCGTGAGCCCCTCTTGCTTCGGCGAGATGGACGGTTCCGCCACGGTCGAGGTGCAGGGCGGTACCGCACCCCTCGTATACGTGGTCGACGGTGACAGCCTCGACAACGTCATGCTGACCATGGTCGGCGGTGGCGACATCGCCATCGAGGTGGTGGACGCCAACGGATGTTCCTTCGATGCCAGTGTGACGCTGAGCCAGCCGGCCGAAATCGTAATCGACGCGGCCGTGACCGACGTGAACTGCAATGGCGACGAGAACGGCGCCGTGACCCTGAACGCTTCCGGCGGCACGGGCATGGGCTACGTCTATGACGTGGACAACGGCGGCTTTGGCCCGAACAACGAATTTGACGGCTTGGCTGCCGGTTCCTATCCGGCGGTTGTTCAGGACGACAGCGGATGCAGCAGCGCCACGACGGTGACCATCGGCTCCCCGGATGCCATCGAGGTCTCTGTGGACAGCAACGACGGGGCCACCGGCTCCGAAGCGGACGGCTCGCTCGACATCACCGTGACCGGGGGTACCGCACCGTACACGTACAGCTGGGAAGGTCCGGGCTTCACGAGTGAAGAAGAGGACCCCTCCGGCATCGCCGCGGGTGACTACACCGTGACCATCACGGACGCCAACGGCTGCGAATTCGAGAGCACGACCATCGTCGTCGTCAGCGGTCTGAACGAAGTGATCAACCTGATTGACGTGACGCTCTTCCCGAACCCGACCCGTGGTCTCGTGGAGGTGCAGCTCGCCGGTCTGGCCGGAGAGTCGGTCACGGCGGTCCTCACCGACGGCCTCGGTCGGGAGGTGTCCCGCGACGACCTGGGCAACCTGACCGGTGTCCACCTCGAGCGCATGGACCTCAGCGGATACGAGTCCGGTGTCTACTTCCTGCGCCTCGAAGTGGCGGATGCCGTCGAGGTGATCCGCGTCGTGAAGCAGTAAGCTTCGACTACAGCATTGAAGAAAAGGGCGGCCTTCGGGCCGCCCTTTTTCGTGCCCGGTGATGTCCTACTTGAGGTCTTCCAACATTCCTTGTTGAAAGCGGGAGGATTTCCTGCATCGATTGCATTCACTATCAGGGCATTTTGTAGCACGATTCGAACCAACTCCAAACCCATGAAGCTGCATAAGCTCCTATTGGCCCTGTGCCTCCTGCCCTCCCTTGTTTCTGCCCAGTCCACAGGCCTGGAAGTCGAGACCATTTCTGAAGACATCGGCATCCTCGTCGGTGGCTTGGGAACCATTGATTTGACCGGTTACAGCTGTTACCAGGTCTTTGTGACCATGGAAAACGAGGATGACTTCCTCAGTTCCATTTCCGGTGACGCGATGAATCCGACCTACGTGAACACCACGACGGATTTCTACAATGCTGCATTGGGAGCCGGGGTACCCAATGGCATCAACAGCTTGTTGTTTCCTGTTTACCCTGAACTCGCCTACGACAGTTGGGTGACCATCGGTTTGACAGGAGTACCAAATGCAACCGCTGGTGAAGCCAACGTGAGCACTGTTCAGTCCACAAGCAATCCTTGGTACACCAACTTCGACCCGGGAGGAGGTTTACCTGGTGAGAGCATTGTCATTGATGACATCATCGGTGGTGCCTGGTATGCCTTGAATGGGGATGCCAATGGAGTCGCCGGAACGGACCTGAAAGTGTTGGCCGGTCAATTCACGACGACCGGAGACTTGAGCGGTCAGCTCTACACGCAAGTGTTTCCTCAAGGAGATGGAAGCATTGACTTCCGAGAAACCTATGTCTTTGGAGGTGCCGGAGTCAACGGATGTACGGATGAGACGGCGTGCAACTACGATGTCAATGCCACCGTGGACGACGGCTCATGTACATACCCGACCGACCCCCTTCTCGATTGCGATGGCAACTGCATCAACGATGCAGATGATGACGGAATCTGTGATGAAAACGAGACCATCGGGTGCACGGATGCTGGGGCGTGCAACTACAACGCCAACGCGACCGACGATGACGGAACGTGTGAGTACACAAGCTGCGAGGGCTGTACGGACGAATCGGCCTGCAATTACGATGAGACGGCCACGATCGACGATGGCATGTGCGAGTTCACGAGCTGTGCAGGTTGCACGGACGCTGGAGCTTGCAACTACGACATGACGGCCACCTTGGATGATGGATCCTGTGACTTCAGTTGTGTGGGTTGCACCGAGGAGCTGGCCTGCAACTATGATATGAACGCCACCATCGACAGTGGCGATTGCATCTACCCAGCGGCTGACTACCTCGACTGCGACGGCAACTGCATCAACGATGAAGATGGGGACGGCCTTTGCGATGAGGAGGAAGGATGCGGTGACCCGGTGGCCTGCAACTACGACCCGACGGCCGTGGTGGTGGACGCCGATTACTGCCTGATCGTGGACACGGTGGCGGTTCACCCATCCACGAATCCAGCCCTGGCTGGCATGACGACCTACCGCTTTTATGTGAAGTGCGCCAATCCTGCGGACTTTGTGAGTTCCGTCTCTGGCGACGTCAACAATCCGACAGTGGTCACCACCACCACCGATTTTTATCAGGACGAGCTGGGGGGGGTAACGCCCAATGCGATTTCACCCTTCCTTTTCGGTACGTTCCCGAACCTGCAGTATGACAGCTGGGTGACCATTGGATTGAGTGAAGCTCCCAACACGTCAATCGGCGAAGCCAACGTGTCCACTGTGGAAGGATCGACCAACCCATGGTCCACCAATTTCGATCCTGGCTTTGGGGCCCCTGGTGGAGACATTGTCATCGATGACCCCGTCGGGGGAAGCTGGTTCGCTCTGAATGGAGACAACAACGGCATTGCGGCCAGTCACCCTGACCAGCAGGTCCTGATTGCTCAGCTGACCACCAGCGGTGAGATCGAGGGCAACTTCTACGTCCAGATCTTCGAGAATGGAGATGGTGTCAATGGCGACATGTACTTCAGCTTCAACATTGGAGACGCCTGCGTAGCGCCGGACGACGACTGCCTCTACGCAGAGGATGTGTACGGAAACGACTACGTGGATTGTGACGGCAACTGCCTGAACGATGCGGACGGAGACGGCGTGTGTGATGAGGAAGAGGTCCCCGGTTGCACGGATGACACCGCCCTCAACTACGACCCGGCGGCCACGGATGACGATGGCATGTGTGCCTACCCGGCCTCGAGTGTCTTCGACATCATTGCCAGCAGCGAGGCCCACACCATCCTGGAGGACTTGATTGTGCTCGCCGAACTGGACAGCACGCTGACTTACGATGGTGCGTGGACGGTGTTTGCCCCGACCGACGCGGCCGTGGGTGCGTTGCCTTCCTTCATCGTGGATGCCCTCCTCGCCGATCCGGCTACGCTGGCGGCGGTGCTGACCTACCATGTGGCGGCTGACTCCGTCACCAGCGATATGCTGTCCGACAACATGATGATCGAGATGATCAATGGGGCGGAAGCGACCATCACCTTCAGTGGAGGCTCCATCTTCATCGACGATGCCGAGATCATCATTGCCGACCTCATTGCCGAGAACGGTGTGGTTCACGTGATCGACGCGGTCATCGTTCCGTCCATTCCGGGTTGCACGGACCTCGTTTCCTGCAACTACAATCCGCTCGCCGACACCGATGATGGGTCTTGTGAATACGAGAGCTGTGCCGGCTGTTTGGATGAGATGGCCTGCAATTATGACAGCACGGCCACCATCAGCGATGTCCCCTCCTGCACCTTCCCGGAGGATCTGTACGGAGCCGATTATTACGACTGCCTTGGCGACTGCATCAATGATGCGGATGGCGACGGCATCTGTGACGAGGCAGAAGTGGATGGCTGCATTTACGAGGACGCCTGCAACTACAACCCGGAAGCCACCGAGGATGACGGCAGCTGTGACTACGAGAGTTGCGCCGGTTGTACCGACGAGATGGCCTGCAACTACGACGACACGGCCACCATCGATGACGGCTCCTGCCAGGACCCGGTGGACATCTACGGCAACCCGAACGTGGACTGCGACGGCAACTGCCTGAACGACTCCGACGAAGACGGCATCTGCAACGAGGACGAGATTCCGGGCTGTCTCGACGAGAACGCTTGCAACTACGACTCCAGTGCCACGGACTACGACGTGACCCTGTGTGACTACAGCTGCTACGGCTGTACCGACGCGGACGCAGCCAACTTTGATCCGACGGCTACGATTGACGACGAAACCTGTATCTACTGTGAGCTCGAGATTGATTCGACCGTGACGGTCCTGGACGTGACCTGCGCCGGCGACATGAACGGAAGCATCACGCTGGAAGGATCCAGCGGAGGCATCGGTTCCGTCAACTACGCGCTCGAGGGCGGTGTGTTCCAGAACACCCTGGTCTTCGATCAGCTCGACGGTGGCTCCTACAAGATCATCGCGATGGACTCCCTGATGTGCATGGACACGTTGGAGGTGAGCGTCAATGAGCCAGCCGCCATCATGCTGTTTGCCTTTGCCAACGACGCCACCTGTTTCGGCGACGATGACGGATCCATCGTGGTCACGTCGGAGGGTGGCACGGGCCTGATTACCTATGAGCTCGGAGGCGACTCCAATGTGGACGGCAACTTCGAAGGATTGGATGCGGGTCCTTACACGGTGTTTGCCACCGACGAGAACGGTTGTGAGGCCGACATCGACGCGGAAGTCGAGGAGCCGGCTGAAATCGTCATCACGGTGGATGAGACCACGGATCCAGACAATGCGCCGAACGGTGAAATTTCCGTATCCGTCGAAGGAGGCACGGGTGGCTATGACTACGACTGGGAAGGACCCGATGGATTCGAGGATGACTCCGAAGACATCGCCGGCCTGACCGATGGCACGTACACCTTGACGGTGACGGACGAGAACGATTGTGAGGCCACCGAAGTCATCGAGCTCACCACGGTGGGCCTGACCGAGGTCATCGGCGACCTGGGCATTGCCTTGATGCCGAACCCGACCAACGGCCAATTGATCCTCGAGCTCAACCAGCTCGTGGAGGACGCCATCATTGAGGTCTTCGATGGCGCCGGACGTCGGGTCTTCCGTCAGGAAGGCATGACGCTCTCGGGCCAAGTCCAGATGGACTTCTCCGCCCTCGCTGACGGAGTCTACCAGGTGCGGTTGACGGCAGGCCAGGCCTCCGCCATCCAGCAGCTGATGATCCGCCACTGACCTCCGAAACCTGCAAGCATTTCGGAAACGCCGGCCCCCTGGGTCGGCGTTTCTGCTTTCAGGGCCGCCCATTTGGCGGTATTTTCATGAGCGCAAGACCGCCGGCATGCCAACCACTCCTTCTTTTCTTCTGCCCTTTGTGGCCCTGTTCTTTCTCGGATTCTCCCAGGCAAAGGCCCAGGAATCCCCCTGCAGTCCCGAGTGGACGGTCACTGTGGAGGTGGTCATGGCCGGGGATTCGACGACGCTGACCCTGGTGATGGACACCTCCGCCACTGTCGGTTTCGATGACGGCCTGGATGTGCTGTGCAGTGCCGATTCCGGGGGAGCCGAGGCCTGCCTTTTGATCGACAGCACCTTGTATCTGACCAGCCACATCCCGTCCAATGGAGATTCGGCGATTCATTGGTCGGTGCAGCTGATGACCGGGGATTCGGCGGCGACGCTGACCATGGACCTGGGGGATTTCCCGCTCGATTCGGCGAGTCTCGGCTGGATGGACAGCACGGGGATGGTGATGCAGAATCTTCTGGCCGACAGCGTCTTCCTGGTCCCGGACAGCCTGGGGACGGTGGTGCTCAGCGGTGTGTTCGTGCCGGATTGTTCCGTTCTGGGGTGCACCGATGAATCGGCCTGCAATTTCAATCCCGAGGCCACGGAAGACGATGGGAGCTGCGACTACCCCTTCTTCTGCTTCGATTGCGATGGGAATTGCCTGTGCGACGAGGACATGGACGGGGTCTGCGACCCATTTGAATTCCCGGGGTGCACGGACCCGGAGGCCTGCAATTGGGCTCCGGTCTACACCGAAGAGGACGGCAGTTGCTACTACGCGCAGGACGGCTTCGATTGCAATGGATTCTGTTTGCCTGTGGCCAATGACGAATGCAGCATGGCGGAGCCGATTGGCTGCAGCCAGATCGTCACGGCCACCACGGTCTGTGCCGACACGACGGAAAGCCAGTATTGCGACCAATACAACATCGGTCAGTATTTCCACGGCGGTCTCTGGTACAGCATCACCGGCACGGGGGACACCCTTCGGGCCACGATGTGCTTTGAAGACACCGGCTACGACACCTACTTGAGTGTCTATGAGGGGGATTGCGACAACCTCGACTGCGTGGCCGGCAACGATGACCAGGACGAAGTCAATTTCTTCGCCGAGCCGTGCTATGAGAACTTCCTGGCTTCGGAAGTGGAGTGGGACAGCGAAGAAGGGGTGGAGTACTTCCTCCACGTGAGCGGATCCAATGCGGTGACGCCGGCAGTCGGCGGCTTCGATTTCGTGCTGGTCTGTGACAGTGTGGAGGTGGGCGGATGCCTGGATTCCCTGGCCTGCAACTACAACCCCTTCGTCACTTTCGAGGACGGGACGTGTGACTACGCCTCCTGTGCCGGATGTGGACTCGCCTCGGCCTGCAACTTCGACAGCACGGCTTTCATCAATGACTTGACCCTCTGTGATTTCACCTGCTATGGGTGCACGGATTCCGGGGCCTGCAACTTCAGCCCGGACGCCACCATCGAGAGCGGCCTGTGCGAGTACTCTTCCTGTGCCGGTTGCCTCGACCCGGAAGCGTGCAATTTTGACGCCACCGCCCTGTTGGACGCCGACAACTGTGAATTCACCTCCTGCGTGGGATGCACCGACGAGGCGGCCTCCAACTTCAATCCGCAGGCGACGGTGGAAGACGGCAGTTGCACCTATTGCGACCTGGTCCTTTCGGAATTGGCCATCTCCAGCGAGAGTTGCTTTGGCGCCATGGACGGAAACGCCCAATTCACCGTGGATTCAGCGCTGACTGATTCCGTGTTCTACACGCTCAGCGGCCCAGCCGACACCCTTTCCGGCTCCTGGATTGGATTGCCCTTCGATTCGTTGGCCCCGGGAAATTACCTGCTCGAAGTCCTCGACGGGGACTCCAGCTGCAGTGCCCTGGACATCTTCACCATCCAAGCTGCAGCGGATCCATCGCTGTTTTTGGTGGCGGCTTCTCCAGAATGTGCGGGTGGAGAGGACGGCAGTGTTTCGGCGTTTGTGGCGGGCAATGTGATGGCTTCAGCCTATCAGTTGAACGGCGAACCTGCCGACATCGGAGGCAATTTCCTCGGACTCTCGGCGGGAGACTACTTTGTCGAAGTGACGGTCCTGATGACATCGATGGGGACGTGCACCGACACCGCCAGCATCTCCGTTGTGGATCCGCCGGGCATGACCATTTCGTTTGACAGCATCGAAGGGGCCAATCCCGGAGAGGAAAACGGCGAAGTGTCCGTGACCGTCACCGGTGGCGAGGAGCCCTATGACTTCTTCTGGACCGGACCGACGGGCAATACAGGGCTTGAAGACCCCGATGACCTCGGTGCGGGCGAGTGGATTTTGACCGTGACGGACAACGATGGCTGTCAAGTGACGGACACGGTGTCCGTGCCAGTGGGCATCCTCGAGTGGCTCCGTCCGGAATTCACCTTGGCTCCGAATCCCACACGGGACCGCCTTGACGTCCGATTCGAAGCGCACTTCAACGGCACCTTGTTCCTCGTTGACGCCCTTGGGAGGGAGGTGGAGGCCCATGTCATGAGGGGCACCCGCACCACGTGGTCCCTTGCCGGACATCCCGCTGGCGTCTACATGGTCCAGGCCATGGGAGAAGGGGGGCGCCGTTCGGCGGCCCGCCTCGTCATCGGAGACTGATCAGAGATCGGAGGCGGCGAACTCGCGCTCCCACAGGAGATTGCCGTCCGCGTCCATCGTGCGGATGGTCATCACGCGTTCCGTCCGGGGGCCGCTGAAGCTCAGCGTGCCGTAGTTCCGGATGCCCACCATGGTGCCGTCCATTCGGTTGTGGTTGGGTTCCGAGCTGTGGTCGTAGCTGCCGCTGGTCAAAGCACTGCAAGTGAAGTCCAAGACGGTTCGGCCACCAGGCAGGGTCAGGCTGCTCAGCTCAGAACTGTGCCGGTCCCCGGTGAGGAAGACGACGCCCTGAATGTCCTCGGCGTCGATTCGGCGCAGCAGTTCGCCGCGCTCGGCAGCAAACATCGCCATGTTCTCATAGCCTGCATAGTCGGATACGACCTGACTGCCCACGGCGACCAATTTGAACGGGGCCCGGCTGTATTGGAGGGCGGAGATGAGCCAGTCCATCTGTTCCTGCCCGAGCATCTGTGGCGTACGCGTGCGGTTGTCCGGATTGATGCGGAAGGTGCGGTTGTCGAGGATGAACACGTCCACATCCATGTAACTGATTGCCGTGGTGATGCCCTGTCCGCCATTCTCGGCCAGGCCTTGGGAGGGGTTGGGCCAGAAGTCGCGGAAGGTCTCGGCGGCCCAGTCCTTGTGGATCCAGCTCCCATCGGCGTCGTTGGGTCCGAAATCGTGGTCGTCCCAGGTGGCAATGTGGGGGCAAGCGCCGAGCAGGGCCTGCATCTCCGGCAACCGACGCAGATGGCTGTAGCGGTGTTGCATGCCTGAACGCGACCCCCAGTCCACTTCGCGGAAGTAGACATTGTCGCCGAGCCACAGCATGAGGTCCGGTTCGGAAGCCGCAATCGTGTTGAAGATGCCGTAGCCGCCGCCGTAGGGCGTACCGGGCCGGTCGTATTCCGTCTCGTTGATGAAGCTGCAGGATCCGACCGCCAGGGTGAAGGCCGGGGGATCGAAGCGGTACTGCCACAGCGGTTGGGTCTCGAACCGGAGGGCGTTCGCATCAATGCCTTCAGAGGTGGCCTGACCGTTGAGGATGACTTCGTAGGTGTAGGTGGTGCCGGGTTCAAGGCCGCCGAGGTCAAACGTGGCGGTGTGCGCTGAGGCGGGGACAAGGTCACGGGGCAGACTGCGGAGGATGTCGGATCCATCCTCGGCGTCAGAGGCAGCGGGCCGGCATTCGATGTGGGCGGTCCCGGCAGCCTCAGTCTGGATCCAGATGCGCGCATCGCGCAGACCCACGTGGCCGACCATGGGCTGGCAGGCGAGTTGGGCGAGGAGGGAGGCCGGGGCAATCAGCAGGAACAAGGGGAGCAGCAGGCGGGGCATGTGAAAAAGGGGCAGGTCCCAAGTTCGGAACCAACCCCTTTTCCCAAGGTGGAATTGCAGATTTTTCAGTCTACGGTGTAGTCGACGCCCTCGATGGCGGGGCCGACCTTGACCATGTATTGGATGTTGTCCGTTTCGAATCGGATCATCTTGAACACCTCTTTGCTCGTCGGGAGACGGAGGTTGAAGGTCTGTCCATCAAACCCGTCGGGGTAATGGGACTTGATCATCTTTCGGATGGACTGGTCGAGCTTTTCATAGCTCACAATGCGTCGGTTGGACATGGGCAAACAAGTTGGAATCGCCGTCCTATACTCCCCGGGTTCGCGGAAGGTTTCATACCCGGTGCATTCCCCTTGTTCCGTTGGAGGGGACCCTTGTCGCCACTTATCTTCGAACGGAACCTTGACCGGACATGCACGCCCTCATCGAGACCATTCGCACCACGACGCCCGAAGGCTTTGACTTCGAGTGGTTGGGCGAGCTCGTCCGGTCCATCGACCCGGCCGAACTCGACCTGACGGGGTGCATCCCCTCCATCGAGGGCATGACCGACAACTACGCCCGGAACATTCTCTTGCTCGACCCCTTCGAGGTGGTCGTGCTGCATTGGCCTCCGGGTGTGGAGAGCGCCATCCACCACCACAAGGGCTTTTGGGGGTATGTCCTGTGCATCGAGGGGGAAGTCGAAAACGTGGAGTACGCCTATGATGCGGACCGAAAGGAACTCCGCGAGGGAAACGCATTGCGCGTCCGGGCCGGTGGGGTGCTCCCCGAGCCAGACGGCACCATCCACAAGATTGTCAACCCCAGTCCGGACAAGCCCCTCGTGACCGTTCACTTTTACGCTCCGGCGCTGGACACTTTGGATGGCATGGTCCTGTTTGACGCCGAGAAGCGGTGGATGGGCGAATTGAACGAGACCGCCACAACGGCCTCTTTCCAGCAGGATGAGTCCGGTTTCCGGAGGCTGGAGAAGGACGCCTTCACCTTCATTCCCATCAATGAGGTCAAGGGCAACCGTACCCACAGACTCTACCCACTCATTCCCAAGCCGGGCAGTTTCGAGATCCTGCATTCGATCAGCGCCTATTATTCCGAACAGGCCGACACCTACGACCACCTCGATCAAGGCAGTGAGAAACGCCGGGCTTATACGGAGGGCATCAACAGCATCATCGCCAAGAATCTCTCCGAGCACGGAGTGGCACGCGTCCTGCACATCGCCTGTGGAACGGGGCGGCGAGCGACGGACATCCGGGACCGGTCTGGCCTGGCTTACTGCATGGAGGGCATTGACCTCAGTGCTGGCATGGTGGAGACGGCGAAGGGCAGGGGGCTCGATGCGCGCATCGGCCATTGGAATGAAGTGGACGTCGAGTCCGGGGCGTATGACGCGATCACGTTCCTCTACGCCTTTGGCCACATTCCCTCCCTCGAGGAGCGGGAGCGGAGCCTGCGCAAGGTGCATGGCGCCCTGCGTCCGGGAGGCCGGTTCTATTTCGACGTCTTCAACGTCGAGAATCCCAACGAATGGGGGCCTGAAGCCGTTCACCTCTTCGAGGAACTCGAGCTCGCCAATGAGGGCTACGAGAAAGGGGACCTCTTCTACAAGCGGCATGGCGGGGACACCGTGGCTTTTCTGCATTACTGCTCTCAGAGCGGGATCGTGAATCTGCTGGAGTCCTGCGGATTTGACGTCCACGCGGTTCACCGCATCGGATACGTGGAGCATTCGGGCATGGAATTGGGCCAGGAGGAGCAAAGTGGAAACCTGTTGCTCGTGGCGGAAAAGCCATTGAACTGAACAACCACGGCCGGGTCGGGCTTCTTCGGACATGGGAGATTACGAGGACAGAAAGGACTATTCCACCGGATCCATGCAAGGGGGAGACGAGTCCATGGCCGACCGGCTCACAGCCTGGTTGGAGGCGGCTCGGGCCGCTGACCCCGAGGATTACAACGCCATGACGCTGTCCACCGTGGACGCCGGGGGCCATCCCGATGCGCGCATCGTGTTGCTCCGCGATGTCGACCGCGAGGGCTCGGGCTTTCTCTTCTACACCAACTATGCGAGTGCCAAGGGCAAGCAGCTCGCCGGCCATCCGTCAGCCGCCTTGACCTTTTTCTGGCCGGCACTCGAACGGCAGCTTCGAATTCGGGGCACAGTCGAGCGGCTGTCCGCGGAGGAGTCGGACCGCTACTTCAACAGCCGTCCGAGACCGAGCCGCATCGGTGCGTGGGCGTCGCAGCAGAGCGAGTCCATTGCGGACCGGAAGGCCCTCGAGGCGGCCCGGGCGGAAGTGGAAGCGCGTTTTCCCGGCGACGTTCCCCGGCCACCCCATTGGGGAGGATACCGCTTGGTGGCCGATGCAATCGAATTCTGGCAGGGCCGCCCCGGACGGCTCCACGACCGGATCCGCTGCACGCGTCAAGGCGAATCGTGGATCCAAGAGCGGCTTCAGCCCTGAATTTTGCGACGGTCCTCACTCGACATGGAGGACCAACCCCTTGAGGTACCGGGCTTCCGAATGGCCCGCCAGGGTCGGGTGGTCGGCCGGTTGTCCGAGGCGCCTCAGGATGCGGACCACACGCCCGGAACGGATGGCCGCCGAAACCAGCGTGTCCTCGAACAACTGGGCATCCACGACCTGGGAACAGCTGAAGGTCCAGAGGAGGCCTCTGGCGGGCATTTTCCTCAGGGCGGCCTCATTGAGGCGCTGGTAGCCTTTGACGGCCTTGTGCCGGTTGGCGCGGCTCTTGGCATAGGCTGGCGGGTCCAGGATGACCACCGGAGGAAGCTCCTCCACCCCGGCGATGTAGGCCATGACGTCCGAACAGACGGACTCATGCCGTTCGGCCAACCCGTTCAGTTCCGCGTGGTGATGGGCGGCATCCACGGCAGGCTGGGAAGCATCGAGGCTGACGACCTTCGGGCTGCCCCCACGGAGCGCGGCAAGGCTGAATCCACCCGTGTAGCTGAAGGCATTGAGCACCGGGCGGTCTGCGACCATCTCCATGAGCAGGCGCCGGTTGTCCCGCTGGTCGAGGAAGAAGCCGGTCTTCTGCCCGGCAATCGGATCCACCGTGTAGTGGATTCCATGCTCCTCGAAGGTCGTTCCGCCGTCCTCCGGTGTCCCATACAGCCACCCATCCTCGGAGGGGTCCGGCCCGTCTCCTCCGAGCTTGGCGAGCAAGGAGGCGCTCTTGTTGACGATGCCCCGAAGGCCATCTCCCATGGCCAACCGCATGGCGTCGACGATGTCGGTGCGAGCGTTGTGCATGCCCATGGAATGCGTTTGCAACACGGCGATGTCCGCATAACAATCGACCACAAGCCCGGACAATCCATCTCCCTCACCGTGAACCCAACGGAAACCGCCCCGGTTGTCCGCCTTCGCATCCCAGAGGCCGGAGGCCGTGCGGACCGCAAGACAGGCTTTGAGTTGCCGGGTCCACCACGTCACATCTGGTGGGGCATCACCTTCGCGGGCCACGATGCGGACCGCAATTGACCCGGAACCCCAGTGTCCCCAGCCGATGAAGTCGCCCCCGTGGCCATGGACCTTGACCCAGTCGCCCGGTTGGGGCTCAGCCTCATCGATAACGAGGCGGGCAATGGCACCGGAGAAGACCCAGGGGTGACCGCGCTTCACGCTTTTGTCCTTGCCGGGAAGCAAGTGGACATCGGCGAGGCCAGGGGTGGAGGTTGCCGTCGACATGGCGCGAAGGTAGCGTGGTCCTGACCCGCTCAGGGAGGCGTCCGATCCGTTGGAAGGAACTGCTCACCATCCCAGCGAATCTGCCGGTGGGCACGCAGGTCCTCGAGCAGCTGACGCACGTGCGGGTGATGGGGCGCAGGAACCAGCCGTTTCAACTCCGAGGCCAAGAGACCATCCCCAATGAGATGCAGGATGTCCTGCGAAGTGAGGGGCGCAGGGGGGACACAGACATCGCATCGTCCGCAAGGGTCCGCCGGTTCGGAGTCGAATCCGGATTCAAGGAGAAGGGCCCGGCAGGTGGTCCCCTGGACGTACTGTTTCATCGCGGCCCACCGCTCCCGACTTTCCGTCACACGGTCGGACAGGATGTCGCGGGAAAGGGTGAGAGATGACACAGCCGGCCGGCCCACGGGGAAGGTGACCGACTTCCTCATGCCCGGCCGGGAGACGCGGAGGTGCTCCATGTCCTCCAGCCGCTTCAGAATCGGGGGAATGGCGGTGACATCCAATCCAGTCTCGGCACCGATCGCAACCAAGTCAATCGGTTGCCATTCCGCACGGTGTCGGGGGCACCGATGGGCCAGCACGTCCAGACAACGGTCAGCAGAAGATCCGGAAACCGACACAGGGTCCTCCGTCTTCTTGTTCTGCCATCGGATGGCCCAACGGGAGGGGGTGTAATGAAAGGCGAGCGTCCCATTGCGATCGAGCAGGTCGAGGGCCTTTTCCGCCTTGGCCTGAGGCAGACCGGACCGGGCAGCGAGGTCACCCAAGTCAAATCCGACCGGGTCTTCCGTCCGGTCTCCGACGGCCACTTCGAGGAGGTTGGCAAGGGATTGCAACACAGTGCGGACCTCCTCCATGGTCGGCCACTGCTGGTCGACTCTGGCCTCGGCCTCGGACAAGGCCCGACCATCCAGGAGCAGAACTGCCTTGGCGGGCAGTCCATCGCGTCCGGCCCGTCCGGCTTCCTGGATGTAGGATTCCGGCGTTTCCGGGACGTGGGCGTGGGCAATGTCCCGAACATCGGGCTTGTCGATGCCCATCCCAAAGGCCGTGGTGCAGGACAGGATGCGGAGTTCACCGGAAATCCAGCGTTGCTGATGGTCGTCCCGGTCCGCCCTCGCCATGCCGGCGTGGTAAGGCGCTGAGGCGATACCGGCCCGGAGGAGAAGGGCGGCCATGGTCTCTGCATCCCGCCGGGAGCGGACGTAAAGGATGGCACTGCCTTTTGTGTTGTGGGCCCAGTCGACCACGGCAGTGTGCCGTTCCGGGACCTGCATCACGTGGAATCCAAGATTGGGCCGGCGCATTGGCATCCGGAACCGGGCCGGGTCTCGGAGTCCAAGCTGGGTGACGATGTGATCGGCCACACGGGACGTGGCGGTGGCGGTCAGGGCAACCCAGCTGGCTTCGGGATGCCAGGCCCGGAGGGTGGACAGGCCGAGATAGTCCTTGCGGAAGGCATGGCCCCATTGGCTAATGCAATGGGCCTCGTCCACAGCAATGGTCCGAACGGGCATGGACCGGCAGGCCGCCTCGAAGGCCGGTTGTCGGAGCCGTTCGGGGGCAATGAAGAGAAACCCACCCGGACCGTGTTGGAAGCGGGACAGGGCGCGCTCGACCTCTTTGGGGTGAAGGCCCGCGGTGATGGCCACCGCTGCGATGCCGGCTTGTTTCAGTCCTTCCACCTGATCGGCCATCAGGGCGACCAGGGGGCTGATGACGAGACAGACCCCGCCCCGGTACAGTCCGGGGACCTGATAGCAGATGGACTTGCCACCGCCGGTGGGGAGGATCGCCAGGACATCCCGCCCGGCGGCCGCCTCCATCACCACTGGTTCTTGGGCCGGCCGGAAGGCCGCATGTCCCCAATGCTCATGAAGCAGCGCCTCGAGTTCGGGCAGGGAAGGACGCGAAGTGGCGCTTGGTGGCATTGCGGGAGCGATCATCATGGATGCGCGAAAGGGACGGGCTACCTTGCCGGCCGAATCACGCGGTCCACACCCTACAAACCACCGAAACATGCTCGTAGCTGGCAATTGGAAGAGCAACAAGTCATTCAACGAAGCCCGGGAATTTGCACACGCTTTCTCCCAGCTCCCTGGCGCCCCGAAAGGCGTGGAGGTGATGATCGCCCCACCGGCCCCCTATCTGGCGGCGATGGGAGCCGATCCGCTGCCCTTCCGCCTGGGGTCACAGAATGTCTCGGCCACCGGTCCGGGTGCCCAGACCGGGGAATTCACGGCGGAGATGTTGGCTGGATGCGGTGTGCAGGATGTGATCGTCGGCCACAGTGAACGGCGGGACGGCCACGGGGACGACGATGCCCGGGTCGCCGACAAGGTCAACCGCGTCCTCGACGCCGGCCTTCGGGTGGTCTTCTGTTGTGGTGAGAGCCTGCAGGACCGCCAGGGCGACGTCCATTTCGACAAGGTGTTGCGCCAGCTCGAGTCCGGCATCCTCCATCTGCCGGCGGAGGCCATGGCCAATGTGGTGGTGGCCTACGAGCCGATCTGGGCCATTGGCACAGGATTGACCGCCACCGCCGAACAGGCCCAGGAAATGCACGCGGCCATCCGGGGATGGTTGGCCGAAGCGTATGATGAGGAGGTGGCCCGAGTCATTCCCTTGCTGTATGGCGGAAGCTGCAAGCCGGCCAATGCGGATGAACTCTTTGCTTGTCCCGACGTGGACGGCGGCCTCATCGGGGGCGCCTCCCTCGAGCCGGCCACCTTCCACGCCCTCGTCGAAGCGGCGGGCCGTGCGGTCGGTAGCCGCGAGGAAGCCAACGTCTGATCGTGGCCTGGCTCCGCATCGAGGTCCAGTGCGATCCGGCCGAACCCGGGCGCGACATCGCCACGGCGTGGCTGGCTGAGGCCGGGTGCAGCATGTTCGAGCATGAAGGGGAGGCCTTGCATGCCTTTGTTCAAGAAGTGGAATTCGACCGGACGGAAGGAGAGCAGATCCAGAGCCGGATGCAGGCTCTCGGCCTCGTCACATGGCGCATCAGCGAAGTCGAGGAGGAGAATTGGAACGCCCGGTGGGAGTCCGATTACCCAGAAGTGGAGGTGGGCCACACCGTGCGCGTGAGTGCGCCCTTCCACCACCGCGATGGGGCCGACGGATTTGCCCATCAGATCACGATTCAACCGCGCATGGCCTTTGGAACGGGTCACCATGAGACGACCCGGGGCCTGTTGGCCACGATGGCCGACATGGAGTGGGAGGGCCTGGCGGTCCAGGACATGGGCTGCGGTTCCGGGGTGCTCGGCATCTATGCGGCCATGCGGGGGGCGACCGACGTGTTGCTCGTCGACATCGACCCGTGGAGCGTGCGCAACACCCAGGAGAATCTCGGGCTCAACGGACTCCAGGAAGGCAAGGCCATCGAGGTCCGGGAAGGAGGCGCCCAGGTGCTGACGGACCGGGATGCCGGCCGGTTCGATGTGGTCATCGCGAACATCAACCGCAACATCCTCCTGGAGGACATGGCCGCCTACGTGGCCACGATGAAGGCCAACGCGACGCTCATGCTCAGCGGATTCATGGCCCCGGATGTGCAGCCATTGGTGGATGCGGGACGGGCCTTGGGTCTGGAGCGCTCCGGCCTGATCGAGGAGGGCGAGTGGCGGGTCCTCAGCCTTCGAAGGTGAAGCTGATGATGAAGCTGCGGGTCCGCAGCTGATCGAAGGCGGCACTGAAGGGTGTGTCGTCCTGAATGAGGACGTTGCGCAGACCGAATTCCGTTTTCATTTCCACCGAGAACTTGAAGAAAGGGAGAAAGAAATCGGCGCCGGCGCCGACATCCAGACTGGAATTCCCTTTGGCCAACTTGAGGATGTAGCCGTCCTGCAGGCTCTGGTTCACATCCTCCTGGCTCTGCATGTCCCGGCTGAGTTTGCCGCCAATCAGAGCGTAGGGCGCAAAGTTGCCGATGCGCTCCGTGCGAAGCTTGAGCAGCAGGGGGAAGTCGAGGTAGACGCTCTCGGTGCGGACATTGACGGGTTCAATGGTGCCATCCTCCCCGCGGAACCGGAAGAGCAAGCCACGGTCCTGGAAGCTGAGTCCCGGGATGAAGCGGATGTGCACCATCGGGTTGACGTTGACGGAAGCGAGCAGGGCGAGGTTGAAGCCGGAAAGGCTGTTGTTTTCGACGCTCAAAAGGCTGTCCGCGAAGGTGAAATCCGGACGGAGCTGGAAATTGAAACTGCTCGAGTTTCCGCTCAGCAAGAACCCGAAATGGTACGCGCTGTAGTCGAATTTGGCCAGGTTCTGCTTGGCCGTCTGGGCTTGGACTCCCCATCCGCAGAGCAGGACGATGCCCAGCACGGATGCCTTCCGGAGGAAAGGGGGGAGTGGGGTCTTCATGGAATCCAGAATCCAACGGGTCTTGAGAGGCGAAATTGCAGCAGCCCCGTCATGAGCGCAAGAACCCGCCCATGAGGGTTGCGAACAAGGCGCATGAGGCAGCCGTCGCGACCAGCAGAATCAGGCTTGCCGTCACATGCCAGCGGGGGTCAAACTGGAACCGAAGGCTCTCCTTGGCCCGTTCAAGTGCGGTCTCCCGGTCGAGCGCGGCCAATTGCGGGTCCTGTTCCTGAAGCGCGGCATAGGCCACGTCGTCACCGAGGGATTGCTCAATGAACCGCTCCCGTTCGAGTTTCCTCAAGGCCGTCTGTTCGGCGGACACACCATGATGGTAGGCCCCGACGCCCAGCGCGGCGACCACCGCATAGAGGACGGCACCTTGGAGGTTGCGCTTGAATCGAATCCCGAAATCCGCCCCCCGTTCGGCCTGGAAGTCCGACAGAAAAGCCAAGGCCAACAGGATGCCGAAATTCAATAGGGAGCCGACGGCAATGGCGGTTTCGAACGCCACCCGTCCCGTGATGCCAAGGCGCACCGTCCACCACAGGACGACGCCCCACGCAGGCAGGAACCAGGCGGTCCGGGCGAGGCCCTTCACGTCAGCCGTTCATCGTGATCAGGAATTCCTCGTTGGAATCGGTCCGGCTCAAGCGGTCCTTGAGGAATTCCATCGCCTCGATGGGGTTCATGTCGGCGAGGTGACGGCGCAGGACGCGGATGCGCTGAAGCATCTGCGGGTGGATGAGTTCGTCGTCGCGCCGCGTGCTGGAACCGAGGATGTCGATGGCCGGGTAGATGCCGCGGTTGGCAATCCGGCGGTCGAGCTGAAGCTCCATGTTGCCGGTTCCCTTGAACTCCTCGAAGATGACCTCGTCCATCTTGGAGCCGGTCTCCACGAGGGCCGTGGCGATGATGCTGAGCGAACCGCCGTTCTCGATGTTCCGTGCCGCACCGAAGAAGCGCTTGGGCTTCTGGAGGGCGTTCGATTCCACACCGCCGGAGAGCACCTTGCCGGAGCCGGGGGCCACGGTGTTGTAGGCGCGGGCCAGACGGGTGATGGAGTCGAGCAGGATGCAGACATCGTGTCCGCACTCGACCATGCGGCGGGCCTTCTCGAGCACGATCTCGGCAATCTTCACATGGCGGTCGGCGGGCTCGTCGAACGTGGAGGCGATGACTTCCGCATTGACGCTCCGCTTCATGTCCGTCACCTCCTCCGGTCGCTCGTCAATGAGCAGGATGATCAGGTAGGTCTCCGGGTGGTTCTCCGCGATGGCGTTGGCGACATCCTTCAGCAGGGTGGTCTTGCCGGCCTTCGGCGGGGAGACGATCATGCCGCGCTGCCCCTTTCCGATGGGGGAGAAGAGATCGATGACACGGGTCGACAGGTTGTTGCCCTTGCCGGCCAGGTTGAAGGCCTCCTGAGGGAACAGAGCGGTCAGGTATTTGAACGGCACGCGGTCGCGCACCCAGGAGGGATCGCGGCCATTGACCTTGAGCACCTCCACCATCGGGTAGTACTTGTCTCCCTTGCGGGGCGGACGGATGGAGCACACCACGTTGTCGCCTGTCTGGAGACCGGCGGCCTTGATCTGGCGGTTGCTGACGTAGACGTCGTCCGGGCTGTTCAGGTAATTGTAGTCGGCGCTGCGCAGGTAGCCGAAGCCTTCCGGCATCACTTCGAGGACACCTTCGGCCTGGGCAATGCCGTCGAAGTTGAACCCATGCTCTTCCGGCTCACCCAAGCGATCGCGGTCGCGGTCGCGGCGGTTGTTGCGGTCGTTGCGGTCCCGACGGTTGTTGCGGTCATTTCGATCGCCTCGGTCATTGCGGTCCCGGCGATCTCCATCCCGGCCCTTGCGGTCGTTCCGGTCTCCCCGATCTCCGCGGTCGTCACGGCCTTTGCGGTCGCCGTCCTTACGGTCTCCGTCTTTGCGGTCTCCGTCTTTCTGGTCCTTGTCCTTCTGACCGTCCCGGTCGCGCCGGTTGTTGCGGTCGTCTCGGCCCTTGCCGTCTCCGGAACCATCCTCTTTGGAACGGGCGTCCTTTTTGGCGGCAGCGCGCTGGCGGCCGCGGCCCTTGGGTTTGTCGTCTCCGCTCTCGGAGCCAGCATCCGCCGCACCCTCGGGCTTGGCGTCCGCTTTCTTGCCCCCGGATGCGGAGGTGTTGACGGCCTGTTCGTCGAGGATGGCGTAGACGAGCTCCTGTTTCTTGAGCTTGTCGACACGGGCGATGTTGAGCTCCTTGGCAATGTCCCGGAGCTCGGCAACCTTTCGGCTGTTCAGGTCAATGATGTCGTACATGTGGGGTTCCCACCGAAGTGGGCAAAGTTTCTATTCAGTATCCCGGAGGAAGAACCCGTCAAGGGTCCGATGCACCTGAGGTGCACGACAAGTTTACGACATCTTTTCCGGAGTCCGGGCCATCAGCGTGCACCGAGTTCCACGACTTCCGGGTGGAGGATCCGTCCTTGCTCAATGTCGAAGCGCAAGAGGGTCCGCACGCGATGGAATCCTTGCTTGCCGGCCGCTCCCGGATTGAGGTAGAGTCCACCCCAGCTGGGATCCTTCTTGACCAGCAGCAAATGACTGTGGCCGCAAACGAAGAGCCCAGGCCTGTGCGCGTCGAGTCCACGCCGAATGCCACTGGCGTAGCGCCCTGGACGCCCTCCGATGTGGGTCATCCAGATGGAGAGGCCTTCGCGCTCGACGTGATGGTGCTCCGGGAATTCACGGCGGATCAGCTGGTCGTCTATGTTGCCATGGACGGCGAGGAGGGGGGCAACCTCGGCGAGGGCGTCGGTCACGGCCAGGCTGCCAATGTCGCCGGCATGCCAGATTTCGTCGCATTCCTCCAGGTGATGGAGGATGCGGTCGTCCATGTGTCCGTGGGTGTCGCTGATGAGTCCGATCCGCACGGGTGCAAGTTGGTCATGGATGTGCGATTGGCCCCATCTTGGCGTTTCGGAAGGGAGAGATGGACAAACCGATCAGACAAAACACGGTGAAATGGGGGCTTACGCTCCTGTTTGCCATGACCTCCCTCATGATGTTGGCCCAGCCGGCCGGGCTCCACACAGAGAGCAAGAAGGCCGCGAAGGCGTACCGGAAGGCGATGGAGTCGGCCAAGGCGTCGCTGGCCCCGGGAGCGGACCGGACCGCACTTGAAGCGGAATTCGAATCGGAGTTGATGAAGGCGCTCGATCTCGACCCGGAGTTTGCCGAGGCCGAGCGGATGCTCGCCGCACTCCGGTTCCAGCAGGGCGCCTTCGAGGAAGCCCGGGACCGCCATGCCCATGTCCTCGAGCGCCACGGTGCCCGGTGGATCCGTGACCATTTCGGGTGGTCCGAGGCCGCGCGCCATGCGCTGGATCCGGAGGGAATGACGGAGGCCATGAACGCCATGCGCGCCGTCCCCGGAGTGATGGAAGGACCGGACACCACCCGCATTCGGAAGACGTTGGCCGATGCAGCCTTCATGCGTGAGGCCCTCGCTCATCCACAGGAATGCAACGTGGACCGATTGCCGCCTCCCGTGTCCACCGGCGAAGACGAGTACTTCCCGGGCCTCTGGCTGGCCGGGGACGGGCTGATTTTCACCCGAAGGGTCATGGATGCCCGCTGGCAGCAAGGCCAGGAGGACCTGTTTGTTGCCCGCAAGGAGGCGGGAGGTTGGTCCATTCCGCAACCGCTGTACGGGCTGAATACGCTCGACAACGAAGGCGCGGCGTCCCTGTCTGGACAGGGGGCGAGCCTCTGCTTCACGATGTGCCGGGAAGCGGACCGGCCAGGACAGGGGGCGCACAAGGGCAGCTGCGATCTGTATGCGGCCCGCAAGACCACCGATGGCAGCTGGGGCCGACCGGTCAACCTCGAAGGACTCAACACGTCAGGGTGGGAGAGCCAACCCTGCCTCAGTCCTGATGGCCGAACCATCCATTTCACCCGAGGACGCGGGCGACCCGGCAACCGGCAGCACGACCTCTTCGTGGCGGAACTGGACGAAACCGGCCGCTGGGGTCAGGCCGTTCGACTTCCGGAGACCATCAACACACCGGGTCAAGAAATGCGGCCCTTCCTGCATCCGGATGGTCGCCACTTCTATTTCGCCTCGGATGGCCATCCCGGCATGGGCGGACTGGATCTGTTCGTCTGCACCCTGCAGGAAGACGGCACGTGGGGCACGCCTCGCAACCTCGGATGGCCGTTGAATACGCCGGATGACGAAAGCGGACTGGTCGTGTCTTCCGACGGGCGGACGGGATACCTGAGCCGCGAAGTGGAGGGACAACTGGACCTCCATGTCTTCCAGCTGCCGGCGGCGGCGGTGGCGGACCCGACTGGCTCGATGGAGGGCCAGCTCCTGACCACCTATGGGATGGCCATTCCGCTTGGGCGGGTGTCCCTCATCGACGCCGTGACGGGGACCGCCTTCGCCACGAGTCAATGTGAGGCCACGGGCGCGTATCATGTGCCGGTCCCACTCGACCGCACGTTTGTCGTCCAGGCCGAGGCGCCGGGCCATCTGCTGCGTTCCGAGAGGATTGAGGGCGGAACGCTGGAGGGCCGAACGCGTCTGGACATCGAACTGCAGCCGCTGGATGAGGAAGCGGAGGTGGTGCTGCGCAACGTCTTCTTCGAATCCGGAAGTGCCCAGCTCAAGCCGGCCTCCCATCCCGAGCTCCGCCAAGTGGCCGGTTGGCTCGTCCGGAATCCCGGTGTCCACCTCGAAGTGGGAGGCCACACCGACGATGTGGGGTCCGCCTCGGACAACCGTGCCCTGTCCCTTGCTCGAGCCCAATCGGTTGTGTCGTTTCTGACCGCTTCCGGAGCGGATCCGGTCCAACTGGACGCCGTGGGCTACGGGCAGAATCGCCCGGCGGTCCAGGGCCAAACGGAAGA
>WTID01000005.1:0-3654 GCA_011522855.1 Flavobacteriales bacterium | reverse complement strand
ACGACGAGCGGCCCGCCGAGGGCGCCATTGGTGACGCTGATGTCCACCTGTCCCCGGGCGGGGATCGGCCGGATCAGGACGGGCTCGACGACGGGGCTCGGCACGCTGGCCGGGTCCGAGGTGCTGAACTCCTTGATGATGTTGGGCGGGGACCCCGGGTAGGAAGTGCCGTTGAAGGCGAGGTAGAAGGCCCCGGTGTAGGGGTTCACGGCAATGTCCCGGATGCGCTGGCCGAAGGAGCCGAAGTAGGCCTCATCGTCCACCACGGCGGTGCCATCCTCGGACATCTCCATGACGATCACACGGCCAGGGAGGGGGTCATTGAACCCGCTCATCACGCCCATCATGATCTTGCCCTGGAACTCGGGAATGGCATCGTGGGTGTAGTACTCCAGCCCGTTGAGGGCGATGCAGGGGGTCCACGCCTTGAGCGGCTCCATGACGTCCCACTCGTCGCAAAAGGCCTGTTCGGACGGGGCGTTGCAGGCACCTTGGACATCGGGCCATCCGTAGTTGCGTCCCGGCTCGACGAGGTTGAACTCATCGTCCTGGTTCTGGCCATGCTCGGAAGCGTAGACGCGGCCGTTCGGCCCGATGCAGAGGCCCTGGGCATTCCGGTTGCCCCAGGTGTAGACGTAGCTGTCGCCGAAGGGGTTGTCTTGGGGAATGGTGCCGTCCGGGTTGAGCCGGAGAATCTTGCCGTTGAGGCTGCCGAGGTCCTGGCTGTAGTCCGGCTCGGCGGCATCTCCGGTGGTCATCAGGAGGGTGTTGTCGGGAAGCCAGAGGAGCCGGCTTCCGTTGTGGATCTGGGCGCCCGGCAGGGTAAGAAGTTCTTCCTCATTGACGAGTTCGGTGCCGTTCCACTCAAACACGCTCAGGTGCTCGGACACGTTGAATTGCCCATTGCAATACACGACCCACACGCGGGGATCCTCCGGAAAGTCGGGGTGGAGCACCATGCCCAGCAGGCCGGGCTCGCCCGAACCGTTGAAGGTGACGTTGAGGTCGAGGACCGTGGTGTACTCACCGGTCAACGGATCGATGCGGATGACGCGCCCTTTGCGTTCGCTGCACCAGAGCATGTCGTCACCTCCCCAGGTGATTTCCCAGGGAATCTGGCTGTCGTCGACGAGGTCGGTGGCGTACAGCGTGGTGTTGCCGACCGTGAAGGTGTCCTGGGCCTGGAGGGTGAATCCGAGGAGCAGGAGGGGAAGCAGGTGCAATGGTTTCATGGTGCAAGAATAACCCGCACCAGCACAAAGGGTTGCCTTAGGAGGCGCCGACCATGGCCACGCAGCCGTAGGCGGGGAGTTCACCGTCATGGACCGCCCCGGCAACGACCTCCGACATGACGTCAATCGCCACCGGAGACGGGGTGGGGTTGATGTAGACCGTGGTGGTCTCGTCGAGGTATTGGCGTTCGATGCGCAGGAGCCCGGTGGGCAGCGCTTCGATCAAGGTCTGGCCATAGAGCAGGCTCATGCGGGAGCGGCGCAGGCGGTTCCATTCCGCCACATGGGCCCGCGTGTCCGCTTCATCCGCGTCGAGTGCATCGAAGCGGACCATTCGGCGGTTGTCGGGGTCGTTGCCACCCACATCGGCATACTCATCGCCCTGGTAGAGGCAGGGCACACCGGGCATGGACAGGTTGAACGCCGTCAGCATCCGCATGGCGTGGTGTCCACGCAACCCATCCCGGTCGATTTGACGCGTCCACCCGGCGAGCTTGTGGTCTTCCTCCCACCGCACGGTGCCTTCGGCGAGCGAAGCGAACCGCGGCCGGTCCTGGTTGCCGGTGATGGTGCCCATGAGGTGGTGGGCGCCATAGGTGTCGAGGCCTTCCTGGGCCACCCGGACGAGGTCCTCCACGCCGGCGTCATCCTTGCCGAAGGCGACGATGGCCTTGTCGTAGAGATTGAAATCGAACTGGGCATCGAGCATGCCGGTGCCGAGGTAGCTCGAAATCAGGTCTGCACTGCCGTAGGTTTCCCCAATCTGGAAGATGCGCCGACCGGAATCGGCAGTCAATCCCTTGACCTTCTCGGTGAGCCGCCGCCAGAATACGAGCGGGATGTGCTTGGTGGCATCATGACGGAACCCGTCGATGCCGGAGTTCGCCACCCACCACGCGGCGCTGTCCGTCATGGCCTCGTAGACCTCGGGAATCCGGAGGTCGAGGGTCGGCATGAACGTGTCGAACCAGGTGGTGAGGCGCTCATCATCCCACAATTGGGTGTTTTCCCGTCCGTCGGGCAAATACAGGGAGGTCGCCCAATCCGGGTGTTCCGCGTAAAGGGGATGTTCCTCGTGGACGTGGTTGGCCACGTAGTCGAGGATGAAGTTCATGTCCGCCTCGTGGGCGGCGTCCACCAGTCCGTCGAATTCCTCCCGTGTTCCGAAGCGGGGGTCCAGTTCGGTGTTGGAGATGGGCCAATAGCCGTGGTATCCGCTGAATCGGCTCGTCACCTCGGTGCTGGGGTCCTGCCAATATCCGTAGGCCCTGTCGGGGTTTCGCGTCAGAGGAGACACCCAGAGCGCCGTCACGCCGAGGTCTTCGAAGTAGCCCTCTTTCAGGGCGTCATGGATGCCGACCAGATCCCCTCCATGGTCATTGGCCCTGGGGTGGATGGCGGGGTCGTCCACGGGGCGGTCATTGTCCGGGTTTCCGTTTCGGAACCGGTCGACCATCATGAAATAAAGAATTTGGGATTCCCAGTCTTCCCGGACCAACTGGGCGGGGTCCATGACCGGGAGGCCGTTCATCAGGGGGATTCGAACTTCTGCGCTGGGAGCCCCATCGCCCGTGGCCCAGAGGCGCAAGTCCGTCCGGCCGGCCCCATAGGCCGCGGCAGGAATGCGCACGAGACCGGAACCGTTCTCGCCCAGCAAGCTGGAGGTGTAGAGTTGATTCTCCCACCAGGCCCAGACACGGGCGCCCGGAGTGCCGGTCAACCTGACGTCGTGCACCTGGTTGCCCCCGAATCCGATGGCCGCCAGCTCCACTTTCCCTTCTTGGCCCCGGACGGTCATGAGCGAGTTGAATCCGCCGAAGCCATTGTCCACCCGGTCCGGATTGACCGGATCGGGCATTTCCTCTCCGTCCACAATGAGCTGGTAGGCATGCTTGCCGGCCCCGAGGATGAGATCAATGGACCACGTGCCGTTCTGGTTCCGGGTCAACGGGTGGCTGGTTCGGGACCATCCGTTGAAGGCGCCCATGATGCGGACGTCCACGTGCTCCTGGTAGTCCATGGGCATCGTGTAGGTGATGCGCTGTTGGGTGGACGCGAGGATGGGCACGTGCTCACCGCGCTCAACGCCGCGGATTTCCAATGCACCGAATCCGTCCTTCGGCTGCCCTGGAATCCAGACGCCAGGTCCTCCGTCCTGTTCCTGAATGGCCAATTCAACCCCGTTGCCCCAAGACGGAATCCAGAAGACCTGATGTCCGGTGGATCCCGGGCAGAAATCGTTCAAGGGGATCCACGTGGAGTCCGGGGCGAGGCGCACGGGCATGGCGGTTCCCGGAATCACGGCGTTCGTCGTGGGTCCGGAGCCAGTTTCTATGGCACAGCCGGTGGCGAGAATCACGGTGAAGGGAAGAAGGAAAAGCGGCAGTCTCATGGGGGGTCAAGATGGAAAACGCCCGGCTGT
>WTID01000227.1 GCA_011522855.1 Flavobacteriales bacterium | reverse complement strand
CCGTGTGCTATTTTTGCCCCAGAGCAAATCAGGACACCATGGGACACGACCACGACCACCACGACCACTCCGAAGCCGAACAGAATGAGATCGGCGGACCGGTTGTCTTCGCCCTCTTTCTCTTCGCGATCGTCATCACGGCGATCTATTTCCTGAGCTGAGGACGCCTCAAGCTCAGTTTCCGCCTTCCATCCGGCGGCGGCGCTCCTGCAGCTTCTCCAATGAGCGGCGGCGGAATTCCTCTCGGAGTTCGCCCTCGTCCTGCTCATATCCCCTTCCGATGCCCGTTCCCGGGCCAAAAGGCCGCCAGTCCGGTGACAGGTTGTCCGGATCCCGCTCGGTCAAGGTCATCTCCTGCACCAAGTGGGTGGCTCCGGCATAGACATCGGTGACCCAGAGGACATAGCGGATGTCCACCATGATGTTCCGGCACCGGTCCGCATCGAACCGCACATCGCTCATCGTGCTCTCCCAAGTCCGGTCGAAGTTGAGACCGACCAGGTCCCCGGTGGCATTGATTGCGGGTGACCCCGAGTTGCCTCCGGTGGTGTGGTTCGACCCGAGGAAACACACCCTCAGGTTGCCCTCGGCATCGGCGTAAGGACCGTATTCCTTTCGGCGCAACTGGTCCACCAGACCCTCCGGCAGGTCGAATTCGGCGTCTCCGGGCACATACTTGTCCAGGACACCTTTGGCCGTCGTGAACGGCTTGTAGGTCACGGCATCCCGGGGCTCGCTCCCCTCCATCCGGCCGAAGGTCAAGCGCAACGTGCTGTTGGCGTCGGGCCAGAATGTGCTGTCGGGGTAAACCTCCTGAAGGCCGCGCAGGTAGCGTCCCATGTCGTCGTCCAAGGCCCCCATCCGCTTGCCGTACTCGCCGCGGACCTGCACCCAATAGCTGTCCGACGTCTCCTTGGCCCAGCGCAGGACGGCATCACCGGCTTTCTTCTTCAATGCCTTGCGGTTTCCCTCGCGGAGGAGCGCCATGAACGCCTCGCCGTCATCGAGGATGGACCCCTCGTAGAGGTCCGCCGCAATGGCCCGGGCATCGGCTCCCTCGGTCCACGCTTCGGTGGCCACCGCCGGAGCGAAGCCCTCGGGCATGGCGGCCATGTAGAGGGGGAAGACCGCGGCGAAGACCTTGCGGTCCACGTCGGCATTGTAGTCCGCATAAAAGCCCTCGGCCTGGGCCAGCACCTCGGCGGCGCGGGCATCGAATGCGCTGTCGGACACCGACTTGTCGGCGGCCATGGTCAGGATGTCCCCCACCCCGTCGGCCCAGCGCAACAGCTCGGGACCATAATAGAACCACTCGATGAACAGGGACCGCGCCTCGAGATACGGACGCAGGGCAGCGAAATCCTTGCCCAGATCGCCCACCACCGTCGTGTACTCGTCCAGTCCGAGCCGGACCACTTCGCGGGCAAAGGCCAACTGGGCCTGTTGCTTCTCAGTCACGGTGCCGAAGTCGATGAGGCCCTCGTTCTGGCCGATCCACTTCTTCCACGCATTGGCAATGCGGCTCTGCTTGGCGGCATAGGCGATGCGCGTGGCGTCATCCGCCCGCATGGCCGAATTGATGACCTCAAGGCTGGCCGTCCGCATGCCGATTCGGGTGGGATTGAGTACGTCAATCAGGTGCTCCACCTGTGCGGCGGGGATGTACCGCTCGGTGCGGCCCGGGAATCCGAACACCATGGTGAAGTCGCCTTCTTCCACACCGTGCATGGACACGGGCAGGTGGTGGGCCGGGGCGTAGGGCACGTTGTCTGCGCTGGGTTCAGCCGGCGACCCATCCGGCGCGCTGTAGATGCGGAACAGAGAGAAGTCGCCGGTGTGCCGGGGCCACACCCAGTTGTCGGTGTCCCCGCCGTATTTGCCGATCGCGCTCGGCGGTGCTCCCACGAGGCGGACGTCGGTATAGGTCTTGGTGACGATGAGGAATTGCTGGTTGCCGTACAGGAAATCCCGGACGACGGCCTCGTGTCCTGTGCCCTCGGTGGCCGCAGCGGCGAGGCGTTCGCGCAAGGCCTTTTCCTCGTCCGGCCCGATGGCCCGGGCCGCCTGGACGGAATCCGTGACGTCCTCGATGCGCACGATGAACATCGCGGTCAGTCCGGGGTTCATGAGCTCCTCGTCCTTGGACATCGCCCAGAACCCATCCTTGAGGATGTCCCGCTCCATGCTGCTGTGCGATTGGATTTGGCCATACCCGCAGTGGTGGTTGGTCAGCAGGAGCCCTTCTCCGGAAATCAAGCTCGCCGTGCAGCCCCCACCGAACTGGACGATGGCGTCCTTCAGGGAGCTGCGGTTGATGCTGTAGATGTCCTCGGCGGTGAGCTTGAGCCCCATGTCCTGCATGTCCCCCTCCACAGCCTGGAGCAGAGCCGGAATCCACATGCCCTCCGTGGCACGGGTGGAGATGGGAGACAGGGAGAGGACGAGGGCGAACAGAGCGGCCGACAGGGCCGACAGAAAGGACGTCGGGTTCATGCCCGGAAAATACGGGTCAAACCCCGTCCATCAGGACCAGGCGTCGACGGCCGCAAGCACCCG
>WTID01000168.1 GCA_011522855.1 Flavobacteriales bacterium | reverse complement strand
CGCCATGCCCGAGGTCTGGAACCCGTGGGGTGTGCTGATGGGCGAGATTGAATTGAATGGCCTCGATGAACTCGAGCGCCGCGGATTCGAACTCTTTCACGGCGAAGCCCAGTGTGCCAGTTGCCACGGAGGTCCCCACTTCAATGGATGGGGCCTTGATTTCGCTGACATCGGCCTCGACGCCGACACGGAAAGCAGCGCCTCCACGCCCATTGATGCAGGAGGCGGCTTTTTCGGAGGATGGGGCCCCACCGCCATGAAGGTGCCGTCGCTCCGCAATGTGGCCCTGACCGCACCGTATATGCATGACGGCCGATTCGCCACGCTCGACGAGGTCCTCGACCACTACAGCCAAGGCATCCAAGACGTGCCCACACTCGACTTCCGACTCCGGGATTGGAACAGCGGAAGCATCGTCATCGGTGGACCCGACCTCATCGAGCCCATCATCTTCCCCGGCGGCGGCAGCGGCGACGAGGCCCCGCCTGTCCGGCTCAACTTCACTCCGGAAGAGCGGCTCGCCCTTAAAGCCTTCCTGCACAGCCTGACGGACTACGCGTTTGTCGAAGACCCCCGATTCAGCAACCCCTTCACCATCACTCCGTGAATGCACGACGTTGAATAGGCTGTTCCAACGCCCACTATCTTCGCGCCGCCGTGCCCGCCCGGGTTCGGCGGCGCTTCATTTCCAGCGGTTTCCACCATGTCCACCCCCGCATCCGATCGACCCGTCCGCGTCCGATTCGCCCCCAGCCCCACCGGCCCGCTCCACATGGGCGGCGTCCGCACGGCCTACTACAACTGGCTGTTCGCCCGCCGGCATGGCGGCACGTTTGTCCTCCGCATCGAGGACACCGACCAGACCCGGTTCGTCGAGGGCGCCGAGGACTACATCCGCGAAGCCTTGGATTGGTGCGGCATCACCCCGGACGAAGGGCCGGGCAATCCCGGTGAATTCGGACCCTACCGCCAGAGCGAGCGCGGCGAACTCTACGGTCCGCAGGTGCAGGCCCTGCTCGATGCCGGCCACGCCTACAAGGCCTGGGACACCCCGGAAGAAATCCAGGCCCGCCGCGATGCGGCGGAAGGCAGCGGCACCCCGTTCCAATACGACGCCACGACCCGCGCCTCCATGCGCAACAGCCTCTCTCTGCCGGCCGTCGAGGTCGCCGAATTGGAGGCCTCCGGAGCGCCCTTCGTGGTCCGCTTCAAGATGCCGGCGAGCGAGCCGGTGACCTTCACGGATGCCATCCGCGGCGCCGTCACGATCGACACCGCCGTCCTCGACGACAAGGTCCTGATGAAGGCCGACGGCCTGCCGACCTACCACCTCGCCAACGTGGTGGACGACCATTTCATGGAAATCAGCCACGTCATCCGCGGCGAGGAATGGCTGCCAAGCGCGCCCCTGCACCAGCTGCTCTACCGCGCCTTTGGCTGGACGCCCCCGACGTTTGCTCACCTGCCCTTGATCCTCAAACCGACCGGCAACGGCAAGCTGTCCAAGCGCGACGGCGACAAGGGCGGCTTCCCCGTCTTCCCGCTCCGCTGGACCGACCCCGCCACCGGCAACGAAAGCAGCGGCTACCGCGAGTCCGGCTACCTGCCGGAGGCCTTCATGAACATGCTCCTCCTCCTCGGCTGGAACCCCGGCACCGAACAGGAGATGTTCTCACTGGACGAGGCCGCGGGCGCCTTTGACCTCGACCGCGTCATCAAGAGCGGGGCCCGGTTCAATCCGGACAAGGCGAAGTGGTTCAACGAGCAGCACCTCCGCTCCACCCCGGTGGCCGACCTCGTGCCCGCCGCACAGGCCCTCTTTGCCGGCGAGGGCGTCGACTTCACCGCCGACCAGACGGCGGCCGTGCTCGACATGATGCTCGAGCGCATCGTCTTCCTCGACGACCTCAAGGCCGCCACCTGGCTGCACACCGCCCCCACCGCCTTCCCGGAGAAAATGCTGAAAAAGCGTTGGAAGGACGACACCAACAGCATCCTGGAGGAGCTCGCTGACGAACTCCGTGCCGTGGCCCCCTTCGAGGCCGACCCCATTGAAGCCGCCTTCAAGGCCTTCCTCGAGCGCAAGGAACTCGGCTTCGGCCAGGTCCTGCTGCCCTTCCGCATCGCCCTGACCGGCGAAGGCGGTGGCCCCTCCATGTTTGCCTTTGCCGCCTTCCTCGGGCTGGACGCCACCCTCGACCGCCTCACCCAAGGCATGAACCTCATCGCCCAGCAACGCGCCGAAGCATGACCGGACACCGCATCGACGTCCTCGGACAGCGCTTCTACGCCCACCACGGCTGCATGGAAGAGGAGGCCATCATCGGCCAGGAATACTTGGTGGACGTGCGCATCTGGGTCGACCTGACCCCCAGCGCCGAATCCGACGACCTCGCCCAGACCGTGGACTACGTGGACGTCCACCGCATCTGCGCCCGCGAAATGGCCATCCGCTCCAAGCTCGTCGAGCACGTCGGCGGCCGCATCCTCAAGGCCCTGCGCGCCGAGCTCCCCCTCACCGAGGCCATCGACCGCATCGAGGTGGAGATCACCAAATTCGC
>WTID01000090.1 GCA_011522855.1 Flavobacteriales bacterium | reverse complement strand
CGCGGGAAAAGCGCTCCGGCTCCCGCGCCCACCACGACAACGCCACCCGGCCGCCTAAGCTGTACCCGATGAGGGTGCCGTCAAACGCGAGGCCCTCAGCGGCCAGCAGGGAATCGATGGCGGAAAACCAGTCGCCCGGCTCCAGCGGCCGGTGGTGGCCCGACGACCGCCCGTGCGCGGCGAGGTGCACCATCAGGCAGTTCGATTGGGCATCCAGAAGAGGCTGGATGGCGACCATGTCTTCCATGGGCCGGCTGAAACCGTGCAAGGCAATGCTGGTGCTTCGGCCATCTCCCTTCCCTTTGAGCAAGGTGAATTCAAGGGTGATTCCATGGTGTTCGAACGTGCTCCTCTGCATCCCCGGAGGCAGTCCTGTGGGTATGGAATCGGGTGGGAGGCTCATGGTGCGAAGTTCAGCCATGGAATCGGTAGCAAATCGGGAAAGCGTGTGGAAAACGCGGTTCGGGGGAGTAGAAGGTCCGGGGTAGCTTTGTGGGCGGATTTTCCGGATGGCATCAAGGCCGACCGGCAAAAAAAAAATGCCCAAAGACTCCAGCATCAAGTCGGTCCTCATCATCGGGAGTGGACCCATCGTCATTGGACAGGCCTGCGAATTCGATTACTCTGGTTCCCAGGCGTCGCGCTCCCTCCGCGAAGAGGGCATTGAGGTCACCCTCATCAATTCGAACCCCGCCACCATCATGACCGACCCGGTCGTGGCGGACAACATCTACCTCAAGCCGCTCGAGCCGGCCTCCATCGAGGAGGTGCTCAAGCTGCACGACATCGATGCGGTGCTGCCCACGATGGGCGGCCAGACCGCGTTGAACCTCGCCATCACCTGCGAGGAGATGGGCATCTGGGAGGAGTACGGGGTGAAGATGATCGGGGTCAACATCGACGCGATCGACATCACCGAGAACCGCGAGCGCTTCCGCCAGCTGATGGGCGAAATCGGCGTGCCGATGGCGCCGCAGGCCACGGCGAAGAGCTTCCTCGAGGGCAAGGAGGCCGCGCAGAAGTTCGGTTTCCCGCTGTGCATCCGGTCGTCGTTCACGCTCGGTGGGGCGGGGGCGTCCGTGGTGCACGACCCGGAGAAGTTCGATGAGCTGTTGACCCGCGCGTTGCACATCTCGCCGATCCACGAGGTGATGATCGACAAGGCGCTGATGGGGTGGAAGGAGTTCGAGCTCGAGCTGCTCCGCGACGCCAACGACAACGTGGTCATCATCTGCTCCATCGAGAACTTCGATCCGATGGGCATCCACACGGGCGACTCCATCACGGTGGCGCCGGCGATGACGCTGTCGGACACCACCTTCCAGCGGATGCGCGACATGGCCATCCACATGATGAACTCCATCGGGGCGTTTGCCGGCGGCTGCAACGTGCAGTTCGCGGTGTCGCCGGACGAGAAGGAGGACATCATCGCCATCGAGATCAACCCGCGCGTGAGCCGGTCGTCCGCCTTGGCGTCCAAGGCCACGGGCTACCCGATTGCCAAGATCGCGGCGAAACTGGCCATCGGCTACCACCTCGACGAGCTGACCAACCCGATCACGGGCTCCACCAGCGCGTTCTTCGAGCCGACGCTCGACTACGTCATCGTCAAGATTCCGCGCTGGAACTTCGACAAGTTCGACGGGTGCGACCGCCAACTCGGCCTGCAGATGAAGGCGGTGGGCGAGGTCATGGGCATCGGCCGCAGCTTCCAGGAGGCGCTCCAGAAGGCGTGCCAGTCGCTGGAGATCAAGCGCAACGGTCTCGGGGCAGATGGGCGCGAGCTGCGCGACCAGGACGCCATCCTGCATTCGCTCGAGTTCCCGTCCTGGAACCGCCTGTTCCACCTCTACGACGCGATCAAGCTGGGCATCCCGATGAAGACCATCTGGGAGAAGACCAAGATCGATCCGTGGTTCCTCCGCCAGATCGAGGATTTGCTCGACGTGGAGAAGCGAATCGAAGCGTGCCGCGTGGAGGACATCTCGTACGACCTGATGAAGGAGGCGAAGCTCAAGGGCTACGCCGACCGCCAGATTGCGCACCTCGTGCGGTGTCTCGAGAGCCAGGTGTTTGACCGCCGGGTCGAGCTCGGCATCGAGCGCAGCTACCGCCTGGTGGACACCTGTGCCGCGGAGTTCGTGGCGCAGACGCCCTACTACTACAGCACGTTCTGCGAGGACAACGAGTCGCCGAAGACCGAGGGCCGCAAGGTGGTCGTGCTCGGCAGCGGCCCGAATCGCATCGGCCAGGGCATCGAGTTTGATTACTGCTGCGTCCACGGCGTCATGGCGGCCCGTGCCGCCGGCTACGAGGCCATCATGATCAACTGCAACCCGGAGACGGTGTCCACGGACAGCGACACCGCCGACCGCCTCTACTTCGAGCCGGTCTTCTGGGAGCACATCTACGACATCATCCGCCACGAGAAGCCGGAGGGCGTCATCGTCCAGCTCGGCGGCCAGACGGCCCTGAAGCTCGCCGAGAAGCTCGACCGCTATGGCATCCCGGTGCTCGGCACGAGTTATCAGGCCCTCGACATCGCCGAGGACCGCGGCCGCTTCTCCAC
>WTID01000282.1:7866-10392 GCA_011522855.1 Flavobacteriales bacterium | reverse complement strand
GTCACAGGGGACGTCCACCTCGTTGGCCGCGGTGATCTCCGGGGCGGTGGTGTCCACGATGGTGAAGGTGGCGGTCGTCTCGCTGCTGTTGCCGCAGTCGTCGGCGGCCGTGAAGGTCACCGTCACGGCACCCGTGGCGCCGCAGAGGTCGCTCAGCGTGGCATCGCTGTGACTCCAGGTCACGGCGCTGCAGTTGTCGCTGGCCTCGGCTCCTCCGTTGTCGGCGAGCCAGCCGGCGAGATCGTCGCCGTTGCCGGCCCCATCACACTCGACCGTCAGGTCGGCGGCGTCGGTGTCGATGCTCGGCGCGGTCACGTCGTTGACGGCGATGTTCTGCGTGCAGGTCACCGTGGTGGTGTTGTCGCACTGGTCCATGGCCGTGAGCGTGAACGTCCGGGCAATCGTGTAGCTGCCCGTGCAGCCCTCGGTCACGACGTCGTCATGCGTGAGGCTGATGTCCAGGTCGGCATCGCAGTTGTCCGTGGCGGTGTACATGGCATTGCCAAGGGCATCCGTGGACGTGTCCGCGTTGCAGTCGGCATCGGCCTCGAGCACGGCGTCGGCCGGGCACGTGATCGTCAGCGCAGGAGCGACGGAATCGATGAGGCTGATGGCCTGCTCGAATTGCGTGCTGTTGCCGCAGTCGTCGGTGGCCTCATACGTCCGGAGGTAAGCGCCGGCGCAGCTTCCGCTGACCTGCGTGTTGCTCAGGATGGTGATCGTGACGTCGCTGTCGCAGTTGTCGGCGGCCATCACGTCGTAGAGGGTGGCCTCGTCGTACAGGTCGCAAGCGATCTCGAAGGTGATGGCGCTGCCGTCGAAGTCGGGCGCGAGCTCATCCAGGGCGGTGATCGTCTGAACGTAAGTGCTCGCAGCCCCCGTGTTGCCGCAGTCGTCGGTGGCGACGGCCGTCCAGGTCCGCGTGAAGGTGTAGCTGCCCTCGGCGGTGTCATCCCCCGTGCAGGTGTACGTCGGAGCACTGTCCTCGTAGGTGATGGCAATGGACGGAGTGGCGTCGCAGTTGTCCAAAGCTGTGGCCGTGGCCTCACCAGTGGCGGCCGGGCTGGCGTCCGTTGCGCAATCGGCATCGAGCTGGACCTCGGCATCGGCCGGACCCGTGATGACCGGGGCATCCGGTGCCGTCTCGTCGCTCACCGTGATGAGCTGATCACAGCTGATGCTGTCCTCGTTTCCGCAGTGGTCCGTGGCCGTGGCCGTGAACGTCCGCGTGAAGCTGTAGCTGCCGGCACACCCGTCGGTGATCGGGCCGTCCACATAGGTCACCTCGACCTCCGGAGCGGCGTCACAGTTGTCCGTGGCGCTGGCCGTGGCCATGCCCGTGTTGGCCGGATCGAGGTCGGCGTTGCAGTCGGCATCGGCCGTGAGGTTGGCCTCGGCCGGGCACTCGATGCTGGGCACCGGCTTCACGTCGTCACTGAGGATGACGATCTGGCTGAAAGTGCTCGTGTTGCCGCACTCGTCGGTGGCGGTGTAGTTGGCCTGGTAGGCGCCCACCGGGGTCACGCAGCCTCCGCTGAAGGAGACGCAGGACGCCTCGAGCGTGTAGTCACCGCACGCCTCGTCGATGGAGAAGATGCCGAGGGCCTCGAGGGCGTCGGCGTCGCAGGCCCACTCATCACAGGAGATGTTCACTTCGACGTCGCCGATGAAAGCGGGGGCCGTGGTGTCCTCGATGGTGAAGGTGGCCGTCGTCTCGCTGCTGTTTCCGCAGTCGTCGGTGGCGGTGAACGTTACCGTCACGGCGCCCGTCGCGGCGCAGAGGTCGCTCAGCGTGGCGTCGCTGTGGCTCCAGGTCACGGCGCTGCAGTTGTCGCTGGCTTCTGCCCCGCCGTTGTCGGCGAGCCAGGCGGCGAGCTGGTCGCCGTTGCCGGCGCCGTCACACTCGACCGTCAAGTCGGCGGCGACGAGGTCAATGGTCGGATTGGTCGTGTCTTCCACCGTGATGAGCTGGTCGCAGCTGATCGTGGCGGGGTTGTCACAGTGGTCCATGGCATCGGCCGTCCACGTCCGGATGAAGCTGTACTGGCCGTCACAGAGGCTGGTGGGCTCTCCATCGGAGTAGCTGATCGTGATGTCCACGTCGTCGTCGCAATTGTCCGTCGCGGTGGCCGTGGCCTCCCCTGCCGCGGCAGGCGTGGTGTCGGCCTCACAATTCTCGTCCGCGCTCACCGTGTAGTCAGCCGGGCACGTGATGACCGGGACCGGCGCCACGATGTCGTAGAGCTGGACATACTGTTCGGTCTCGACGGAAGCGTTGCCGCACTCGTCTGTGGCCGTCCAGATCCGCATCCAGGTGCCCGGGCATCCGCCGGACAGCTGGTAGGCTTCAATGCTGTAGGAAACGCCGCCACAGATGTCCTCCGCGCTGATCGGCACGAGCGTGGGATCCTCGGGGTCGAGGAGGTCCTCACAGGCCGCGTTGACGTAAGTGTCGTAGGCATTCCACGTCGGAGCCGTGGTGTCCTCGATGGTGAACGTGGCCGAAGTCTCGCTGCTGTTGCCGCA
>WTID01000282.1:0-7766 GCA_011522855.1 Flavobacteriales bacterium | reverse complement strand
GTCTCGCTGCTGTTGCCGCAGTCGTCCGTGGCCGTGAAGGTCACCGTGACGGCGCCCGTGGCCCCACAGAGATCGCTCAGCGTGGCATCGCTGTGGCTCCAGGCCACGGCACTGCAGTTGTCGCTGGCTTCAGCACCGCCGTTGTCGGCGAGCCAATCGGCGAGATCCTGGGTGTTGCCGGCTCCGTCACACTCGACCGTGAGGTCGGCGGCCGCGAGGTCGATGGACGGATCCGTGTCGTCGGTGACCGTGATCGTCTGGTCGCAGGAAGCGGTGGACGTCAGGCCACAGTGGTCCATCGACTCGATGGTCCAGGTCCGCGTGATGATGTAGCTGCCTTCGCAGACCTCCTCGATGGCGTCGGAGTGGCTCAACGTGTTGTCGAGGTCGTCGTCGCAATTGTCGGAGGCGGTGAAGGTGGCCGTCCCGGTCGCCGCCGGTGTGGTGTCCGCGTTGCAGTCCGCATCGGCCGACAGATCCACGTCCGCCGGGCAGGTGATGGTCACCTCCGGAGCGGTCTCGTCGATGAGGGTCACCACCTGGTCATAGGTCGCGCTCTCGTTTCCGCAGTCGTCCACGGCCATGTAGGTGTGGAGGAACTGACCGGCGCAGCTGCTGCTCACTTCGTTGACGGAGACGAGCACCACCTCGGCCCCACCGCAGACGTCGCTGGCGGACGCCTCGTAGATGCCGTCGGCACTGTAGGTCTCACAGGGCACCTCCGCAATCGGAGCCGCGGTGAGCGTCGGGGCGGCCGTGTCCTGGATCGTGAAGGTCAGCGTGATGGCGCTGCTGTTGCCGCAATCGTCGGAAGCGGTGAAGATCACGTCCACCGTGCCGGTCGCACCGCACAGGTCGCTCAGGTCACCGTCTTCATAGTCGTGGCTCCACGTCACCGTACCGCAATCGTCCGTGGCGGTGGCCCCTCCCTGGCCAGCCAGCCAGTTGGCAAGCTCGGCCGCATTGCCTTCTCCATCGCACTCGGCGGTGTAGTCCTCTCCACCGGAGATGACCGGCGCCACCAGATCGACCACCGTGATGGTCTGGGTGTGCGTGGTCTGGTTGCCGGAGCAATCCTCCGCAATCCACGTCCGGTCCACTTTGTAGCTGCCCGTGCACTCCACATCATATTGGGGCGTCTGGCCGTCATAGGTCACGGTCGGGCCCTCGGAATCGCTGTCCTCACAGTTGTCAGACGCCGTCACGGTGGGCACCTCGGGCAAGCCGTCGGCACAGGCCACGGTCTCGTCTTCCGGAGCGTTGTCAAACGTCGGATTCGTGGTGTCATCGCGGCTGACCACCTGCTCTACCGTCAGGGCATCGCCGCAGTCGGTGTCGATGGCCGTATAGATGAGCGTCACACTGGCCTCGTCCTCCTCACAAGGATCCACGACCTCGGTCGTGCACTCCAGATCGAGCAGGACGTCGCCCTGGGCACCCTGAATCTCCTCTCCGTTGAGGGTTCCCTCATAGCTGAACCAGCCGCCTGCACCATAGTTGCAGTTGCGGTCGTTGGCCATTTCTCCGACCTGGAAGCCGAAGTACTCGCTCGAGGGAGCGTGGTTGATGGTCAACAGGGTTCCATCGAGGTCTCCCTCGCCGAGGAAGTAGCTCAGACCGGAATTCAGGATGTAGATGGTCCAGGCGTCCGTGATGTCGGACGTGGGCACGCAACTCATGTCGTGCTTGAAACCACCGCCCCAATCGGCACCGGACACTCCCTGATCGTAGACGATCTGGATGTTCAAGATGGCGTTCGGGTTGTCGATGTCGGCCACCTTTCCGGAGACCTGGGCTACCCCGTTCTCGAACTGGGTCAGGGTCAGTCCCTCGGCAGTCGGCGTGAAATACCGATCGTCGTTGGGATCCCCATCCACGTCGAAGAGCACGATGGCGCCGTCCTCCCCCGTACCGAGTGCCGTGGTGGCATCGCAGGTGTTGGAGGCCAAGCGCTGCTCCCCGAGGATGCAGGCCACGTCTCCGCGGTTGGCGCCGACGGTTTCGTCGCAGGCGGTGGGCAGGTCACTGAGGCATTCGACAGAATAGTCGCTCAGGTCAGTATCGAATGTGATGGGGTCATCACATTGAGCGTAGGTGGCCCACCCGGTGGCGAGCAAACAAATGAGGGCAAATTGGGCCCGGAGTAGATGATGAAGCATAAGTGAACGATTTGGCTTTCGATGTAAAATTAGACTCTTGTTATACCTATTTCATCTCCTTTTACAAAGCTCAAATCCTATTATCGACGAACACGACGCGCCCGCCTCCGAAGACCGGATGGCCGCCGATGAATTTCAGTCGAATTCGTCAGCGTCGATGATTACACAGCCCTCATCGTCATTATATAGAGCGAACCCGGGGGAAAGCCCCCTCTTCTGTACCACTCAAAGGGCCAATTCCCGTCCGTACTTTTGCGCCATGGGCAAGGCCAAGGCGGACAATGCATCCGTGGGAATCGAAGACTGGAAACGCATGGTGCGGGCCCGGTCCATGGCAGACCTCTTTGAGGAGCATGCCAAGCTGACCGCCAAGTATGTGCACGCCTGCGCCAACGGCCACGAGGCCATCCAGCTCGCCGCCGGAGAGCGACTGGGGCCCCAGGACTATCTCTACGCCTATTACCGGGACGACGCGATGCTGCTCGGTCTCGGCATGACCCCCAAGGAGCTCATGCTTCAGCTGTTCGCCAAGGCCGATGACCCTTTCAGCGGAGGACGCACCTATTATGGCCACCCGGCCCTGAGGCGCGAGGGCCTGCCCCGCATCCCCCACAACAGTTCGGCGACCGGCATGCAAGCCATCCCGGCCACCGGAGCGGCCATGGGCCTGAAGTACCGGGAGGACCACGGGCTCGGCCAGGATGTGGAGGGGGATGCCCCTCCCCTCGTGCTCTGTTCCATCGGGGATGCGGCCATGACAGAAGGCGAAGTCGCCGAAGCCCTGCACATGGCCACCCTGCGGCAACTGCCCATCCTGTTCCTCGTGCAGGACAACGAATGGGACATCTCCGCCCACTCGTCCGAGATCCGCTTCGGCGACGCCACGACGCTCGCGTCCGCCTTCCCGGGTCTGGAATGCCGCTCCGTGATCGGACACGACCTCGAAGCCTGCAAGGCGGCCATGGACTGGGCCTTTGACCTGATCCGCACCGAACGTCGCCCCGTTCTGGTCCACGCCAAGGTGCCGCTGCTGGGCCACCACACGAGCGGCGTCCGCCGTGAATGGTACCGCGATGACCTGGAGGAACACCGGGAACGCGATCCCCTGGCCCACTTGAGGGAGCGACTGGTTCAAACCGGCCACAAGCGGAAGGCGTTGGACCAGGCTGCTCAATCCGTCCGCCGGGAGGTCGAGGCGGCCTTCGACGAGGCCCGAATGGCGCCAGAGCCCAACCCGGAGGCGCTGATGTCCCACGCATTCGCCCCGACCGACTGCATGGCAGAAACCGGACGGCGGGAAGGCGAGGACGGTGAACCCCAGATCATGGTCGACCAGGCCCTGCATGCCATGCAGGAGGTCCTCGCGGCTGACCCTCTGACCCTGCTCTATGGTCAAGATGTCGGTGGCCGTCTGGGCGGTGTGTTCCGGGAAGCCGCCACGCTGGCCCAGAAATTCGGCGATCACCGCGTCTTCAACACCCCCATCCAGGAGGCCTTCATCGTGGGCAGCACAGTGGGCATGAGCGCCGTGGGCCTCAAGCCCATCGTCGAAATCCAATTCGCCGATTACCTCTGGCCCGGACTGAACCAGCTCTTCACGGAGCTCTCGCGCAGCCATTTCCTGTCCAATGGCCAGTGGCCGGTCCACAGCGTGATCCGCGTGCCCATCGGCGCCTACGGATCGGGCGGCCCCTACCACAGCTCCAGCATCGAGAGCGTGCTCTCCGCCATCCGCGGCATCAAGGTGGCCTACCCCAGCTGCGGTGCGGATCTCAAAGGCCTGTTGAAGGCGGCTGTGGCCGATCCCAATCCCGTCGTGGTGTTGGAGCACAAAGGGCTGTACTGGTCCAAGGTGCCGGGCACCGAGGCCGCCAAGACCGTGGAGCCGGATGAGGAGTATCGCTTGCCCATCGGCCTCGCCCGTGTCGTGCAAACAGCCGATGGAGACCCACAGGCCCCGAAGCTGAGCATTGTGACCTACGGTCGCGGTGTGCACTGGGCGATGGCGGCCAGCCGCGAATGGCCCGATCAAGTCGAGATTGTGGATTTGAGGAGCATCGTGCCGCTCGACCGAGAGACGGTGTTGGCCTCCGTCCGGCGGTGCCACCGGTGTCTCGTGTTGACCGAGGAACCCCCGACGGGCAGCTTCGCACAGGCCGTGGCCGGCATGATTTCGGAAGCCGCCTTCGAATCACTGGATGCCCCGGTGCGGTGCCTCGGCTCGATGGAGGTTCCGGCGATTCCCCTGAACGAGACGCTCGAAGCGGCCGTTCTCCCCAACGCCGAGACGGTGGCGGACGCCTGTCGCGCGCTCCTCTCCTACTGAATTCTGCGCTCTGTCAAGGCCGTCCACGGCCTTCTTTCCGCATCGGACACGAATCGGAGTGAACCTTCCACCTCGTCAACCGGTAACAACTGCGATAGACCGTGCACAGGGTGCACGCGCAGCACCGCACACCTCATGCCCTCTGGCCACACCCCCTCCCCCGCTGCCCTGCCGCAGACCCATCCCTGCACCGTGCGGGAGGTGAGGAGGTTGACGCCGGACAGTGTCCTCGTCACGCTGGATCCCGGTGACCGGCTGGACCGGTTCCGTCACCGCCCTGGACAGCGGGTCACCTTTTGTCTGGACCTGCAGGACCGGACCTGTTTCCGCAGTTACAACCTGGTCAATCCGGCGGGGAAACTCCCGCAAGTGGCCGTCAAGAAAGTCACACGTGGCGGCGCCGCGGAGCATTTCAATGATGTGCTTCGCATCGGGGATGTCCTCAACGTGGTGCCGCCGGAAGGCACGCTCTACTCCGAGCAGATCGATCGACAGGCGCGTCACCTCATCCTGTTTGCGGCCGGCAGTGGCATCACCCCCATTTTTTCCATCGCCCAGCACGCCCTGAGGGCGCGGCCGGATCACCACGTGACCTTGTTCTACGCCAATTCGTCCACCCGCGACATCATGTTCGCCAAGGAACTGGAGGCGCTCGCCAATTCCGCCAGGATGGAGGTCTTTCACATCCTCGGAGATGGTGGGACGGGAGAAGACGATTCGAGCGGACGGCTCACCGGCCCGCGTGTCGCCAAGCTCATGAACCAATACGGTGGGGGAGACCTGCCCGAACACGCCTTCCTCAGTGGCCCTCAAGGCTTCATGGAAGCGGTCGAGGCTGGACTCCAAACCGCCCAGCGCCCCATCGCCTACAGCCGCTACTCGTTCATCCACCAACCCCATCTGCACCCGGCGGACCCCGGAGTGGACACCCTCACGTCGACGGTGACCGTCCAGACGAAGGCGGGCACCAAGGTGTTGGAGGAGGTGCCACGCCATCTGACGCTGCTTGAGGCCGCCGACCAGGCCGGGGTCGACATGCCGGCCGATTGCCGGAGCGGCATTTGTCACCGGTGCAAGGCGCGGTTGGTGGCCGGACGCACCGTGGCCAAACCTGATCAAGCGGGCAAGAAGTCCTTGCCCACAGGCTGGATCCTGTGCTGTCAGGAGCGGCCGGCCAGTGGCCAGCTCGACATTGAACTCCCCTGAATCAGAGGCGGTTGTCGATGACCGTCGTGCCCGGGAACTGGGCCTTGTCGAAGGTGAAGGCGCCTTCGGGAATGTTCCCGTTGCCCTTGAACTCGTCAATCCGGTATTCCACATCGGTGCCCTCCCGTCCCTTGACGATGAGCTGGACGACCTCCAACGAGGTCGGGTCGATGTAGCATTGGATCGTGTGGAAGCTCCGGTCCTCGGACCCATCGGGGTGGAGGTCGACGCGTTGGACGAGGCGGTCACCGAGCTTGGCGTCGCCCTTCATGGCCTTCTTGAACCCCTCTTCCCAGATGGTGAACATGCGCGCCGGATCGATGCCGTCCTCGGCAATGGTCTCTGCGTCATCGATGTAGCATTCGCCCATCTCTGGCTCGTAGGTCCAGACGGTCATGCCATCGCAGATGATGATGTACTCCCCGAGCTCCAGGTGGTAGCGGTCGCCCTGCACCCAGATCTCCCCGGCCTGGTCCATTTCAAAATCGCTTTGGCGGTCCACCATCTTGGAGGAATACACGGCGTGCACGGTCTCGTAGCCCCGCATCGCTTCGCTCACGCGCAGGAGCAGCTCGTCGGCAGCAGGGTCGGTCTGCGCTTCGCTGCGCAGGGTGGGAACACAGGCAAGCACGGCCATCAGCAGGGCGGCCGCAGCGTGGCGAAAGGCAGTCGTCATCGTCATGGGGAAGGCGAAATTACGCGGTGGGTTCGTCATCAGAACCGCTCCCACGCAACAACTGTTCCAAAGACGCTTCATCCGGGATGAGCACCTTGCGCGCCTTGGACCCTTCAAACGGTCCAATGATGCCCGCGGCCTCCAGTTGATCGACCAGGCGACCGGCGCGGTTGTAGCCCAGCTTGAGCTTGCGCTGGAGCAACGAGGTCGACCCCTGCTGGTGCAGGACGAGGATGCGCGCGGCCTCCTCGAACATGCTGTCCCGTTCCTCGTTCGCAATGTCCGCCATCTGCTCGCTGTGCTCGTCCGGCACCTCGGGCAGCATGAGCGCTTCGGGATAGCCACGCTGGGAGCCGATGAAGTCGGTGATGGCCTCCACCTCCGGGGTGTCAACGAAGCCGCACTGCAGGCGGATCAAGTCGTTGCCGGTAGACAGCAGCATGTCACCGCGGCCGATGAGCTGGTCGGCGCCGCCGGCGTCGAGGATGGTCCGGCTGTCGACCTTGGAGGTCACGCGGAAGGCCACCCGTCCCGGGAAGTTGGCCTTGATCGTGCCGGTGATGATGTTGACCGACGGACGCTGGGTGGCGATGATCAAGTGGATGCCGATGGCCCGCGCCAACTGGGCGAGGCGCGCAATGGGCATCTCGACCTCCTTGCCCGCCGTCATGATCAGGTCGGCGAACTCGTCGATGACGAGCACGATGTAGGGCAGGTAGCGGTGGCCGTTCTCCGGGTTGAGCTTGCGCCGGACGAACTTGGCGTTGTACTCCTTGAGGTTGCGGCACTGGGCGTTCTTGAGGAGCTCGTACCGCTGGTCCATCTCGAGGCACAGCGACTTGATGGTCCGCACCACCTGGCTGTTGTCGGTGATGATGGCCTCCTCGGTGTCGGGCAGCTTGGCGAGGTAGTGGCGCTCGATGTGGTTGAAGAGGGTCAATTCCACCTTCTTCGGATCCACCAGGACGAACTTCAGCTGGCTCGGGTGCTTCTTGTAGAGCAGGGAGACCAGCATCGCATTGAGGCCCACCGACTTGCCCTGACCGGTGGCACCGGCCATGAGCATGTGCGGCATCTTGGCCAGGTCGAAGACGTAGGTCTCGTTGGAGATGGTCTTGCCGATGGCGATGGGCAGGGCCGCGTCGCTGTTCTGGAACTTGTCGCTGGCGATGAGCGAACGCATGCTCACCACATCCGGGTTGGAGTTCGGCACCTCGATGCCGATGGTGCCGCGGCCGGGAATCGGCGCGATGATCCGGATGCCGAGGGCGGCCAGGCTCAGGGCGATGTCGTCCTCGAGGTTCTTGATCTTGGAAATGCGAACGCCCGGCGCCGGCACCAGCTCGTACAGGGTCACCGTCGGACCGATGGAGGCCTTGATGCTCGCGATCTCGATGCC
>WTID01000080.1 GCA_011522855.1 Flavobacteriales bacterium | reverse complement strand
GTGGGTGTACAGAATCTTCTCGGCGAGGGTCAAGGGGTTGCCGGTGGCCTGACGGGCGGCGGCGACGCGGCCCGGGAAGCGCTCGTACACGGCGCGGATCATCTCCAAATCAAACATCTCGAATCAGTTGTGGCGTTGGGTCGGCGAAGATACGCGTGCCCGTAGCTTTGGCGCATGACACGGGCCGTCCTTCTCGAGCAGGTCAAGATTGCCCTGCGCTCCATCCGGGCGCAATGGCTCCGGACGCTCCTCACGGTCACCATCATCGGCACCGGAATCATGGCCCTGATGTCCATGATCACCGCCACCGCCGCCCTGCAGTCCAGCCTGATCGATCAGTTCGTGGGCCTCGGTGCGGGGACCATCCAGATCAGCCAGAAATCCGGCGGCGGCTCCTTCCGCGGCCGCAGGATTGGCGCCAGCGATCCCCTCACCTACCAGCAGGCCATGTCCTTAAAGGCCGCCATGGCCGAGAAGGCCTCCACCTCGGTCTCCGCCCGGGGCACCATGATGGGCCGGCTCGCCCGGAAAGGCGAGGAAACTGACCCCAACGTCCTGGTGGTCGGCGGCGACGAAGGCTTCCTCCCGATGAGCGATTACGACCTGCTCACGGGACGGAACTTCACCGCCGAGGAGGTGCTGCGCAACGCCCCCGTCCTCATCCTCGGCCAGGGCGTGGTGGACAAGCTCTTCTCTCCTGGCGAGGATCCGCTCGACCAGGACGTCCGCATCCGGAACCGCCGCTATCGCGTGGTGGGCATCCTGGCCGAACAGGGCGCCTCCTTTGGCATGTCCCAAGACAACCAAGCCATCCTTCCCGTCGGAGAAATTCGCGCGAGGTTCAGCGGGCCCCGCACCTCTTACACCATCCAAGTCAAGTCCCCGGATCCCGATGGCATTGCGCCCCTGTCCGACCGGGTCATTGGAGAAATGCGGGCCATCCGGGGAGACCTGCCCGGAGAGGAGGACAGCTTTCGCATCGCCCGATCCGACGCCCTGATTGAACAGTTCAACCAGAGCTTGAGCAGCGTAACCTACGCCGCCCTCTTCCTCGGACTGATCACCCTGCTCGGGTCCTCCATCGGCCTGACCAACATCATGCTGGTCACCGTCACCGAGCGCACCCGGGAAATCGGCCTCCGCAAGGCGCTCGGCGCTTCGGCCGCCACCATCCGGGCGCAATTCCTCGTGGAGGTGGTGATGATCGGTCTGCTCGGTGGACTGCTGGGCATTCTCCTCGGCATCGGCGTCGGCAACCTTGTCGCCCAACAACTCGACGCCCCGTTCGTCCTGCCGTGGGATTGGGTGTTTGTGGCCCTCGCCCTGAGCGGAGCCGTCAGCCTCGGCAGCGGCTATTACCCTGCCCGTCGGGCCGCCCAACTCGACCCCATCGAGTCCCTCCGGCACGCCTGAGCCACGGCCCCTTCGTAAATTTGAAGGGATGCCCGACCGCCCGTCACCCCGCGTCGCCTGGATCATGCGAAAGCCCCGAAGCCTCGGGAATTTCAGCATCGAAACCTCGTACCGCACCATGGGCGACGCCTGGCCCTCGGACAGCCCTCGTCCTGAGATCCACACCGCGAGCCGGTTCACCTCGGGCATCCTCGATCGACTCGCCATCTGGAACGAGGTTCGGCAACTCGACCACCCCGTACTCCACATCACGGGCGACATCCATTTCGCGGCCATCGGCCTCCACCACCGACCGGTGGTCCTCACCATCCACGACCTCGGGATGCTGGAGGAGGGTTCTGCACTCAAACGCCGTCTCAAAAGGTGGTTCTGGCTGACCCTGCCCCTGAGGTCCTGTGACCGCCTCATCGCCGTCTCCGAGACGACCCGGCAAGACATCCTCCGCCGCACCGATTACCCTGAAGATCAGATTCTGGTCATCCCCAGCGTCATCTCCCCCACCTTCAGGAAGCGGGCGACGGACCCCAGCCACCCAGCGCCCCGCGTGCTGCACATTGGCCTCGCCGACAACAAGAATCTGGAGCGGCATGCCGAAGCCCTCGCCGGACTCAAGGTCCACCTTCGCATCATTGGCGAACCCTCGACCAACCAAGTGGCGATGCTCGAGGGCCACGGAATTGAATTCAGCACGGCATCCAAGCTGAGCGAGGAAGAACTCCAGGAAGAATATGCGGCCGCCGATGTGCTGCTGTTCTGCTCGACGCTGGAAGGCTATGGCATGCCCATCATCGAGGCCCAGACCATCGGCGTGCCGGTGGTCACCAGCGACCGCTCCCCCATGCGGGAGACAGCCGGGGATGGTGCGGTGCTGGCCAATCCCGACGATGCACCCTCCATTCGGGAGGCTGTTCTCCGGGTCCTCAAAGAGGACGGATTCAAAGCAGGGCTGGTCGCCAAGGGCCACATCAACGCGGCCGCCTGTTCAGCCGAGCAGTCCGCCCAGCTCCATGCCGAGCTGTATCGCGCCCTGATGTCCGAGGACTAACGGTCAGATGCGGGACTGCAGGAAACGCTGGACTTCGAACCAGCGCTCCGGCTTCATCACAATCTTGCCCTCCTTGTCCAACAGGAAATAGGTCGGCGTCTGCGTGATCTTGTAGTCATCCGTGATGGGCGC
>WTID01000254.1 GCA_011522855.1 Flavobacteriales bacterium | reverse complement strand
CTCGAGCGGGTCGAGGCCGGGTGGCTGGTCCGGATGGAGGCGGAGGAGTACGCGGAAGCGGTGAGGAACATCGAGACGTTGGAACCCCTGTCCTGAGGCAGACTGACGACGGCCTCCGCGCCGTTACTTCGTGACGTGCAGCTGGAATCCCACCGTTCACTGGCCGACCTGACCACGTTTGGGTTGCCCTCCACCGCCGAGCACTTCGTCTCCTGCGGTTCCGTGGAGGCCGTGCGCGAAGCCTTGGAATGGCAGCGCCAGCAGGATTGTCCCCTGCACGTCCTCGGGGGCGGCAGCAATGTGCTCCTGACGGGGGACCTCCCGGGCCTCGTCCTGCGCCTCGGCATCGAGGGCATCGAAGAGGTGGGGCGGGATTCGGATTCCGTTCAGGTGCGCGTGGGTGCCGGGGTCGTGTGGCATGACCTGGTCATGGAGAGCCTCAACCGGGGCTGGTTCGGCCTCGAGAACCTGTCGCTCATTCCCGGGAGCACCGGGGCCGGTCCGATGCAGAACATCGGGGCGTACGGGGTGGAACTCGAGGAGCGCTTTGAGTCGCTGGAGGCGGTGGAGATCGCCACGGGGGAGGTCCGCACCTTCGACCACGCCGAGTGCGCCTTCGGCTATCGCGAGAGTGTCTTCAAGCGGGCCTTGAAGGGTCAATTCGTGATCACCCACGTCACCTTCCGCCTTTCCCTCGTTCCGGATCTGCGGCTCGGATATGGGGCCATCCGGCAGGAACTCGAGGCGGCCGGGGTGCAGGAACCCAATCCCCGAAGCGTGTCCGAGGCCGTGATTCGCATCCGCCGGAGCAAACTTCCCGATCCGGCGGTCATCGGCAATGCCGGCAGCTTCTTCAAGAATCCGGTGCTGACCGGGGAGGCCTTCGAGGCCTTGAAGGCGGCCCACCCGGAGGTCCCGAACTATCCCGCCCCGAACGGGGTGAAGGTGGCGGCCGGCTGGCTCATCGATCAGGCCGGATGGAAGGGACATGACCGGGGAACGCATGGTGTGCACGACCGTCAGGCCCTCGTGCTCGTGCACCGCGGAGGGGCAGCGGGCGCCGAGCTCGTGCAACTCGCCGAGGACATCCAGGCGGATGTCCATGCTCGATTCGGGGTGGCCCTCGAGCGGGAGGTCAATGTGCTTCCTGCGGTCTAGAGGCCGTCAGAATTCAGCGCAGGGCAGGACCCGGTGCGGACGGGTCCGCAGATGGCTGGGGGTCTTCCAGACGTAGGTCAAGGTCAACTCGTGGGCGCCATCCGTGATGCCCCAACCCAGGGTCGAGACGGTGATGTCATAGCTGTATCCGACGCGGAAGTTCTCCTCGGTGAGGCCGAGCAACAGGGAGACCGCGTCGTGGTTCGGCGCTCCGTCAGGGGCCTGCTTCATCAGGATCTGGCGGTAGGAGACCCCGTAGGTGAGGAACGGACTGTCGATGCTGATGCCGAAGTCCATCTGGTCGAATTGGCCCTGGGTCCGGTACCCGGCGGCGATGAGGACGTCCTGGTCGATGCCGGTCGGACCGCCTTCGATGGGAATCCGAAGGCCGCCATGGGTGCTGAACCAGATGGGCACGGGGGCCGTGGTCGCATCGGTCAGGCTCTCGGACGGTGTGTTGAGGTGGCGGCTGCTGACGCCGAGCCAGAACTTCTTGCCGTAGAGGACGCCGCCGGCGGCCACATCGAAGAAGTTGCGGACGAGCTGGAAGTTGGCCAACCCTTCGAGGGACGCGGAAGCGCCTCCGTCGGTGACACCGCGGTTGATCTGGTCTCCAAAGACCAGGTCCTGCCAGTTCAGCAGGCCCCGGCTGCTCCATCCGAGTTGCAACCCGGGCCGGAACGACAGTTTGTCGTTGATGGGCACTTCGTAGCTGTATTGGAAGGCGAAGGAGCTGGAGCCCAATGCGCCGGTGCCCGCTTCATCGGAGGAGAAGATGACGCCGATGCCGCTGTTGATCTTGGGGATGAAGACGTCATAGGACGCGCCGTAGGACACGAACCGGCCTGGCAGCCCGGGCCACTGGTTGCGGTAGTGGAAGGCCACGCGGTTCTCCAGGGTGCCGCCGGCGAAGGCCGGGTTCAGGTGGGGCGCCGCCGCATAGAACTGGGTCAACTGGGCATCCTGCGCGCGCAGTCCGCCGAGGCAGAGCAGCGCGGCCAACACGGTCGCGCTCCGAAGGAGGAAGGGGCGGAGTGGATTCATCGGCGGATCAAAGTGACGTCCCCGGCCTGTTCCACCGATGTTCCATCGATGAACACGGCGGCCACCCGCCAGACGTAAACGTCCTGCTTGCAGAGCTTGCCCTGGAAGTGGCCGTTCCATCCGACGGAGGGATCGGAGGTGCTGAAAATCTGTTCTCCCCATCGGTTGTAGATGGTGAAGCTGTACGCGATGGGGGTGCCATCGATCTGGGGGAAGAAGACGTCGTTGTCGCGGAGGTCATCGTCGCCGTAGTTCTGGGCTCCGGAGCCATCGCCGCCGAAGGTGGGGGTGAAGGCGCTCGGCACGCCGACACTGCCACCTTGGAACTCGATGATGCAGCCAACGCGGGAGGTGCTGTCGGTGCAGAGGGCGTTTTGGATGGTCAACGTGATGGTGGGACTGCCCGATTCGGTGTAGGTGTGGGTCACGATGGCACCCTCGGGGGACTCCAGTTCGTTTCCGTCCCCGAATTGCCAACTGTAGACCGCTCCGTCGTAATTGAAATTCGGGGTGAACTCGACCACGTCCCCGACCTCCACGCATTCGGCTGGGAAGATGGAGAAACCGGCATTCACCTGGTCGAGCACCACCACGGTCTGGGTCTCGGCCACGGCGGTGCCACCCGGTCCGTAGGCCGTCACGCCGACGGTGTAGGTGCCGGGCTCGAAATAGCCGAATCCGATGGGGTCCTCGGGCTGGTCCTGTACCACGCGGGTGATGCCCTGTCCGAAGGACCACACCACGCTGTCCACGACGCCGATGATGCTCGGGTCGAAGCTGGCCTGCAACGGGGCGCACGATGTGGTGTCGCCCACAAAGCTGATGAAGGGCGGCGGGGGCACGAGCAGAACCTCTTGGCTGAAGGTGTCGGTGCAGCCGTTGTTGTCCAGCACCACCGTGATGGTCTGGATGCCGTGGGTGTTGACCGGCCAGGTCACCGTGCCCGAGGCCTCGTCCAATTCCCCACCGCCGCTCACGCTCCACAGGGTGGCGCCTCCGACCGCGACCTGGTTGAGGTCGATGAGGTTGGTCGTGTACGGCTCTTCGAAAAGGGCGTCCGGGGTGGCGATGAAGCTCGCGACCGGGTTGCCGAGCACGACGATGGTGGCGTCCGTCTCGTCCGAACATCCACTCTCGGGGTGGACAATGGTCAGGGTGACGGGCAGAATGGCGTTGGTCTGGGGTCCCGCATTCACCGTGGTGGAGTCGAGCGGGGGCAGCACCGGTTCGAACCCGACCAGGGTGTCATTGCCCACGGTCCACGTCCAGGCTCCGCTGGCGATGCCCATGGCGAGGGGCACGCCGGTCGACAGGTTTTCGAGGGGCACCGAGGTGCCCATGCAGACGGTGTCCGGCAGGCTGATTTCGGCCTCGACGATGGCGGGGATGTCGAAGCTGACCTGGTCGGTGTCGGTGCAGGTTCCGATGCTGGCCGTGACCGTGGCCGTGGCGGTGTAGCCAGTGCCAAGCGGGTTGGGGTAGGCATGGGAAATGCTGGTCGCCGTGGTGGTCTCCGGGGCCGGATCGAAGGGGTCGCCAAAGGTCCAGGTCAAGGCGTCCGCCGTGCCGCTGTAGGCAAACGTGGCGATCACGTCGCACCCGCTGAGTCCGGCCACCGACATTTCGCCCACCGGCTGGGGCAGGACGGTGATGGAATCGGTGTGCTGGGCGGTGCATCCGGTGAGGGGGTCCTCGACGTCGAGGACGACCGCGTAGGTGGTCGACCCCACAGTCGGATCCGTGAGCCAATCGGGGGCGGAGGGGGCCACCGTCTGGACTGTGTCGGTTCCGAACGGGGTGTCGATGGTCCAGGTGGCCACCGCATTGACCGGAATGTCCACCCCGGTTACACCAAAGGCCACCGGGGAACATCCGTCCAGGGGCAGCGTGAAGCCGGCGGTCACCTCGTCTTGGACGAGGACTTCCGCGCTCGTTTCGCCCACGCATCCCTCGTCACTGGTGGCGATGAGGGTCAACAGGTGGTTGCCGGGCTCGAGGGCCAGGGTCGTGTCGGTGGCTCCGTTCCAAGGATAAATGGTGCCCAGGTCGACCTGAAGGCTCCAGCTGCTGGCCCCGTCGGCCGCGGCATCGGAGCGGACGGGGTTCACCGGGTCGGGCGCGCAGAGCGCGTCTTCTGCGGTCAAGGCCGGGGTTGGCGTGGGGTGGACGATGACCGTGGAGGAATCCGATCCAGCACAGCCGAACACGCTGATCCCCTCGGCCACCACCGTGTAGGTGCCGGGTTCGGTGTAGAAGTGAGCCGTGGCCCCCGGAGCATTGGGATTGTTCACATCCCCGAAGTCCCACTGGACTTCGAGGGCCACCTGGGGCGGTGTGCCCACGGCGAAGGGGACGCAGCCATCGGCGTCCTCCACGAAGGGGGCGTAGGACGGCCGCACGTAGAGGCTGGCCAGGTCGGTGGCCGAGCATCCGTTGGGCCGGGTGACCGTGACGGCGATGGATACTGTGTCGGACGCCAATCCGGGGTTGACGAAGGTCCACTGGAAGTCGTCGAAATCGCTGGTGATCGTGCCGTAGTCCTCCACCACCGGCGACCAGACCGGGTCCACTTCCCAGAACCATTCGGGGTTGTCGCCGAGGTTGAAGGCGTTGCCCTCGAACAGGAAGGGGTTGCCGCTGCAGACCTCACCGCCATCGGTCTGCACGAAGGGGGATGGTGCGACCGCGACGGTCAGCTGGTCGGTGCTCGTGCACCCACCGAGGCCGGCTTCCACGATGACGTCGTAGTACAGGGTGTCCTCCCCGTTGTTGGGCGGCCACGTGTGGGTGCCGTCGGCATCCGGGCCGGTCGCGCCGCCGTGTCCGTAGTCCCAGGTGAAGCTGGACGGCGTCGTGATGCCGGTGGAATCGAGGGCGTTGAGTTCCACCGTGAACGGACTGCATCCGATCGTGTCGCCCTCCAGCAGGCCAACCGCCGGTCGGGGCAGGATCTCAAAGGTTTGACTGAGGGTGTCAGCGCACCCGGCGGCCGTGGTCACGATGAGCTCCACGGTCTGGCTGCCCGGCCCACCGTAGTCGACGGTTTGGGTGTCGCCTGAGAGGACGGAACCATCACCGAGGGTCCATTGGTGGGAAACGATGGCGCCACCGAAGGCGGCATCGGTCGAGGACGGCGTGCCGTCGAGGACCGTCGGGACCCCGAGGCAGGCATCCTCCACGGCGAAGTCGGCCACGGGAAGGTCGGCCAGGGCAAAGGTCCGGCTCTGCGAATCGCTGCAGCCATTGGAGGACGTCACTGTGAGGTCAAACGTGAAGTTGCCGGGCCCGGAGAGGGTGACCGGATCCACGACCGCCGATGTGCCGATGGGACCGACACCCGAGAGGGACCATGCGTAGTCCAGCGCATCCGTGGAGGCGTCGACCGGCTGGATGGTGGCCTCGGCCTCGCAGGCGTCCGGCGGCAGGGTGAAGTCGGCCGTGGGCGGCGTCAGCACCGTGACCGGGATGACGGCGGCTCCGAGGCAGGACGGCGACAGGGTCGGGAAGACCTGGACGGTGGCGTCATAGTTGCCCGCGGCGGAGTAGACGTTGCCGGGCTGGGCCGGGATGTTTTCGAAGGGGATCAGGCCCCCGACCATGGCGATGGTGATGGAGAACGGTCCGTCGCCATAGGTGAAGTTGAAGCTCAGGTCGTCCGCGGTGAGGGGCGGATCTGCGCTCCAGCCCACGGTCTCGAATTGGAAGGGTTCGCCGGGACAGAGGCTGGTCTGGCTGCTCGTGGCGATGACAGTCGGGGGCGGGGCGACCGTGATGTCGCGGGTGACCGTGTCGATGCCGCAGTGGTTCTCGGTGAACAGGGTCATCGTGTACACGCCGGGACCCGGGAAGGACAGGGCGTGGAATTGACCACTGGCGCAGTCGCCGTTCCAGTCGATCCAGTTGGTCGGATCAGGGCCACTTCCGATGTAGGTGGCACCGCCGAAGTCCCATTTCTCCGTCCGGACGGTGCCGTTTCCGGCCACATTGTTGCCGCTCGAGGCATCGCAGCAGTCTGGGCAGGAAGCATTGCCCACGCTCGTCTCGTTGTTGGGCCAGCAGACCACTGGATCGGCGATCTGGATTTCCGCTTCGTCGACATCCCAGGTCAGGAAGGCATTGCCCAGCAGGGCCTCGTTGTACCCGGTGCCCACGATGGTGCCGCCCGGCACGTAGGGCGTGCTGGCCCCCCGGACCGAGCAGAAGTTGGAGTAGATCAGGGTCAGGTCGTGGTCGCAGTTGCCCATGGAGCAGTTCTGCGACTGGTAGGTGTGGGACATCCCGGAGATGCGCACGATTTCATCGCCCGATCCGGCCACGAACTTCAGGGTGTCGTACGTGGCGTCGTTGAGCACCTGCTCCATGGTGAAGGTGTCCGGGGCCGTTCCGTCTCCCCAATCGAGCGAGAAACTCCAGTTTGGGCTGAAGGCGAGGTTGACGTCGATCCGGGGCAATCCAATGAAGGGCGCGCAACCGGCATTGCTGTCGCCATAGACCAAACCGGCTCCCGGCGTCTCGGGCTCATAGACCAGGGTGCCGAAGGCTCCGGTCGGGCAGGCCGTCGTGGTCACGGTGATCGTGTAGTTGCGCCATTCATCCGGCGTATATCCGTGGGCGATGGGGGTGGAGCCGTCCCAGTTGCCGATGGATTCGGCGGGAGAACCGTCGCCCCAATCGATGACCACGCCGGTGTGCGTGGCGGGTTGGGCGGTCAGTTCAAAGGTGAAGGGGCCGGGGTCGGCGGTGACGCTGCCGATGCACTGGAACCAGTGCGGACTGGCGGCGGTGGCGGGAAGGTCGGCCACCACTTCGGTTCCGAGGAACTGGGGGCATTGGGCCACGAGGCCTCCGGTCTGGACCGCCGCGAGGGCGGACAACAGGAGAATCTTCGTGAAGCGGGTGCCCATGAACGGTGTTACGGCGGACCCGCCGCCGGGGTTGCATCCAACCATGTCTTGAAATTACCCGTGCGGACTCCTGCGAATCCCGGAAGCGGCGGGACTTGTAAACCCCGACTTGGTCACATCTGCACCCGACGGGTTCAGCCCATCACGTGCCGGAGGTAGAGCACCGTGAGCAGCACGAGGAAACCCAGTCCGACGATGGCGGTTCCGGTGAGCCAGGGCCGGGGCCGGGCCTCCGCCGGGAACTGCCGGCGGGTGACCAGGACGAGCATGGCCAAGGCGGCCGGGGGGGCGACGCAGAAGCTCAGGATGTTCCCGAAGTCCAGGAGGGTCCGGATGTCCTGCGGGAAGACGATGATGAGCAGCAGGGCTCCGAGGGAGATGAGGATCAGACTGACCCGCTCGTGCCGGGGTTCAACCTCCGCCTCCCGCAGCGCAGCGATGCCGTGGCCGAAGCTCCGGCTGAAGCCATCGAGGCAGGCAATGCAGGTGCCGAGCATGGCGGCGAAGGCCGCGGATCCGACAAAGGGGGTGCTCCAGCTTCCGAGCACCTCGGTGTAGAGGCCGATGATGCCGGCCGCAAAGGCCGCGGTGCCGCTGGGCAGGGCCATGTCGTGCGTGCGCAGAAGCAGGGCACCGAGGAGCAGGAAACAGAAGGCGAGCAGGATGCAGAAGGCGTAGCCGAGGTTGAATTCCCGCACGGCGTCGCGCAGGGCCGGCTTGAACCCGGTCTGCCGGTAGCGTTCCAGCGTCCAGATGCTGATCCACGGGCTGAGGTCCACGGCCGAGGGCATCCAGCCGAGGAGGGCGATGAGGAAGGTGAATTCCGCGCCCTGCCAGGGGTTGAACCCCTCCGGGGCGGGGGGCACAGCGGAGAGGGGGGTGTGCATCAGGGCGCCGACGGTCGCCCCGACGGTGCCGATGAGCAGCACGAGGCTGATGGCCTTGATCACCTTGTCGAGTGCGGCGTATCGCCCGACCATCAGCACGGCCACACAGCCGGTGAAGGTGGCGACGGCAACGTGGGGCGTGGCGTTGAACCCGAGGAGGGCAGAAGCCCCGAACAGATGGTCGAGGAAAGCGGCGGTGACGATGCCGACACCGCCCATGACAAACGCGCAGGTCAGCGCGGTCAGGATGAGGTAGGTCCAGGAGGCCCACCGGCCGAAGGTGCGGTAGCCGGCGATGAGCGAGGTGCCCGTGGCATTGGCGTACCGCGTCCCGAACTCGAAGAAGGGGTACTTGGCGATGTTGGCGGCGAGCACGGCCCAGAGGAGGGCAAATCCATAGTCAGCGCCCGCCCGGGTGGCCTGGACGAGGTGGCTGGTGCCGATGGCGGTGGAAGCAAACAGGATGCCGGGCCCGAGGGTCAGCATCAGTCGGCGGACGGTCATGGATCAGTGCGGGTCCGAGAACGCCGGGTTGGAGGCGAACGCGGTGTCGGTCAAGGTATGCAGGAACGCGAGGAGGGCCTCCTTCTGCTGGGGCTGCAGCATCAGACCGCCGCTGCTGTACTTCATGAACGGGTCGATGGTGGCCGAGGGGTGACCGCCCGAATCGTAGTGGTCGATGACTTCCTCGAGGGTGTTGAACCGCCCGTCGTGCATGTAGGGCGGCGACAGGGCAACGTTGCGAAGGGTGGGGGTGCGGAAGCGACCGCTGTCGAGGGCGACGCCGGTCACGCCCGCCAGGCCGGGGTCCGCGGCGAAGGTGCTGTCGAGCCCATTGTTGTGGAAGAGGTAATCGGTGAATTGAAGGCCCGCCTCTCCATGGCAATGGAAGCAATCCCCGCCGAACTGGCCGCCTTGGACGATCTCCGGGTCTCCGCCCTCGCGGTTGAAGATTTCATACCCCTGGAATTCCAGGTCGGTCAGCTGGGCTTGTCCCCTGCGCCACTGGTCGAACTTGCTGTCTGCGGCCACCATGGTCCGCAGGAATTGGGCGATGGCCTTGGAGACGGTCTCCGGGGAGATGGCCTCACCGGCAAACGCAATCTGGAAGCGTTCCGCGTAGTCGGAGTCGACCTCCAGACGGGCCACGGCCTCGGGCCACGGCAGGTTCATTTCGTCGGGGTGGGGAATTGGCTCGAGCACCTGCTCCTCGAGGGTGGCGGCGCGGCCGTCCCAGAAGAAGCGCTGGGCCCACCCCATGTTGACGAGGGCCATGGCGTTGCGGGTGCCTTGGGCGCCGGTGATGCCGGTGGACACGGGGTTGGGGTCGGCAAACGAGAACGCCGGGAGGTGGCAGGAACCGCAGCTTTGGGTGCTGTCCGCGCTGAGCCCTTTTTCCCAGAAGAGCAGCCGGCCAAGTTCCACCCCTTCGACGGTGGTGGGGTTGTCCGGCGGGATGTCCATCGGGGGAAAGAAGGGGGGGATGTCAATCTCCAAGGCCGTGGCGCCGGGTGGGGTCGTGCATTCGCCTGGGTCGTCGGGGCGGCATCCGGCCATCCACACCACGGCCAGCACGAGCGCTCCAAGAACCAGGAGGCGTGGGGCGGGACGGAATGGGACCGCGGGCATCATGACGTCAAGATCGTGAGTCTCCCGGGATCACGGCTTGGTGAGGGTCACCGCCGCCGTCTGGGCGGCCACATAGCGGTCGGCGAGTGCCGGATTGTCCCCCGAGTGCGTGATGTTGTCCTCCGCCACGTCGATGGTGTCGCTCCCGAGCACCAGGAAGTCGAGGAGCTCGCCGCTCAGGGAGAAGGCGTGGTTGGAACATTCGTTGACCTCCCACGGGGATCCATAGCGGACTTCCACCAGGCGCTCGTCCCCACCGATGTGGTAGGCGAACGGATGGAGGAACTCCGTGCCCCCCGTCGTGTCCGCCTTGCCGTCGAACTTGGAGAAGATGTAGCCGGTGTTCCAGCTCCAGAACATGCCGGCGCTGCCGCTGACGCCGAGCGGATGGTCGTTGGGCCAGATGGTGGGGTCGGTGTCCGTGTTGAACTCCGCCGGCACACCGAGGTGCACCCGGAAGCCGTCATAGGTCCCGGGCTCGATGATGTAGCTCCAGACATTGTCGTCCCCGGCATTCCAGCGTTCCGCATCCGACAGCCGGATGGCGCCGGTGTCGTTGAGCAGCTCGATGCCCCCGAGATAGAGAGAGAACGTCTCCAGCCTTAGTGCATTGCCTTTGGCGTCCGTGGCCGTCCGACCGACGAGGACGCTGTCCCCGCCGAAGGTGAAGTCCGCCGTCAAGGTCAGCGTGCCCGGCCCGCCGTGGAGCGGTTCGGGCTTGCATCCCGGAGCGAGGACGAGCATCATCAGGGCGGCCGGCACGAGGGCCGGAAGGAGCAGGTGGCGTCTAGAGGAGGAGCGCATGATTCGAAGTTCCTGAATTCACAACGGTCTGAGGGCCTCTCAGGTTGCAATTCTCCTCGAC
>WTID01000250.1 GCA_011522855.1 Flavobacteriales bacterium | reverse complement strand
GCTGTAGACTTCCTCGGTGAGGAACGGCATGAACGGATGCAGCAGGGACAGCATGCGCTCGAAGAGGCGCACCGTGGCGTCGTAGGTGGCCCGGTCGCACGGCTCCCCGTAGGTCGGTTTGGCGAGCTCGAGGTACCAGGAACAGAAGTCGTCCCAGATGTGCTTGTAGGTGGCCATGAGGGCCTCGCTCAGACGGAATTCGGCAAAGCTCTGCTCGATGTCGGCCAGCACCTGCTCGGAGCGGGCTTCGAACCAGCGGATGCCGGCGGCCGCGTGGTCAGGCTGGGCAGCGGTGTCGCTGACTTCCCATCCCTTCACCAGGCGGAAGGCGTTCCAGATCTTGTTGGAGAAGTTGCGGCCTTGCTCGCACAGGCTCTCGTCGAACGGCAGGTCGTTGCCGGCCGGTGAGGTCAGCAGCATGCCGACGCGGACCCCGTCGGCCCCGTACTGTTGCATGAGTTCGATGGGGTCGGGGCTGTTGCCGAGTGACTTGGACATTTTCCGGCCTTGCTTGTCCCGCACGATGCCCGTGTAGTAGACGTTGCGGAACGGCGGGGCCTGGCGGTACTCGTATCCGGCGATGATCATCCGGGCGACCCAGAAGAACATGATTTCCGGGGCGGTGACCAGGTCGTTGGTGGGGTAGTAGTAATCGACCTCCTCCTTGGTGTAGAAGCCGTCGAAGACGCTGATGGGCCAGAGCCAGGAGCTGAACCAGGTGTCGAGGACGTCCTCGTCCTGGCGCAGGTCGGCCGGGGTGATGGTGCGGCCGGCGGCTTCCGTGGCCATCGCGGCGGCGGTGTCGGCATCCGCGGCGACCACATACTTTGCCTCGGCAGAGGTGGGCTCCCCCTCGTAATACCACGCCGGGATCCGGTGGCCCCACCACAGCTGGCGGGAGATGCACCAGTCCTTGACGTTCTCCATCCAGTTGCGGTAGCTGTTCTTGAATTTGGCCGGGTGGAACTGGATGGTGTCGTCCATCACATGGTCGAGGGCGGGCTTGGCCAGCTCTTCCATGGCGACGAACCACTGCATGGACAGCCGCGGCTCGATGATGGCGCCGGTGCGCTCGGAGCGGCCCACCTTGTTGGGGTGGTCCTCCACCTTGACGAGGTGACCGGCGGCATCGAGGGCCGCCGTGAAGGTCTTGCGGGCCTCAAACCGGTCTTGCCCCTCGAATTCGCCGCCGACCGCGTTGACCGTGCCGTCGGGGTTGAGCATGTCGATGACTTCGAGGTTGTGCTTCTGGCCGAGTTCGTGGTCGTTCGGGTCGTGGGCGGGGGTCACCTTCAGGCAACCGGTTCCGAACTCGCGGTCGACGTACTCGTCGAGGATGATCGGGATGCTGCGTCCGGCCACGGGAACGATGGCCCGCTTGCCGTGCAGGTGGGTGTACCGCTCGTCCTCCGGGTGGATGCAGATGGCCGTGTCGGCGAGGATGGTCTCCGGACGGGTCGTGGCAATGGTCAGCCAATTGTCCGTGCCTTCGACCTGGTAGCGCACGTGGTGGAGCTTGGATTGCTCCTCGGTGTGGAGGACCTCCTCGTCGGAGACGGCCGTGAGGGCCTGGGGGTCCCAATTGACCATGCGCAGGCCGCGGTAGATGTGCCCCTTGGCGTGCAGGTCGAGGAAGGTGTCGATGACGCTGCGGGAGTAGTGCTCGTCCAGCGTGAAGTTGGTCCGCTCCCAGTCGCAGCTGGCGCCCAGTTTCCGGAGCTGCTTCAGTATGATGCCGCCGTGCTCGCGGGTCCAGTCCCACGCGTGTTCGAGGAAGGCGTCGCGGCTGAGGTCGGACTTCTTGATGCCCTGGTCGCGGAGCTTGCGGACCACCTTGGCTTCGGTGGCGATGGAGGCGTGGTCGGTACCCGGCACCCAGCAGGCGTTCTTGCCTTGCATCCGCGCGCGGCGGACGAGGACATCTTGGATGGTGTTGTTCAACATGTGGCCCATGTGGAGCACGCCGGTCACGTTGGGCGGAGGGATGACCACGGTGTAGGGCTCCCGGTCGTCAGGGACGCTGCGGAAGGCCTTGGCGTCTTCCCAGACTTGGTTCCAGCGGTCTTCGACGGTGGTCGGATCGTAATGGGAGGGGATCTCTTGGGCCATGGCGCAGGCGAATGGGGCGGATGCGGCGCCAAATTTAGCCTGTTAAAATCGCGTTAACCCCTTTCTGACCTGCGGATTGCCCCCCGTATCTTGGGGGCAGAACACATTTCAACCCTTTCCATCATGAAAAAGGTCCTCCTTACCCTCGCCGTGGTCTTCGGCGGTTTCGCCCTCGCTTCCGCCCAGGAAGTGGTCAATGGTCCGGTCATCAGCCTCGACAAGGAGGTTCACGACTACGGCACCATGGATCAGGGTGGCGACGGCAACTGCGTCTTCACCGTCACCAACGACGGCACCGAGCCCCTCATCATCTCCCGCTGCAAGGGTTCCTGCGGCTGCACCGTTCCCCAGTGCGACAAGGATCCCATCATGCCAGGTGCCACCAGCTCCATCAAGGTCAAGTATGACACCAAGCGTGTCGGCCCGATCAACAAGAGCGTGACCATCACCTCCAACGCCTCCAACGAGCCGACCAAGGTGATCCGCATCAAGGG
>WTID01000009.1 GCA_011522855.1 Flavobacteriales bacterium | reverse complement strand
ATCTCGTTCTCGTTCAACATCTCCGACGAGGCCGTCTTCTTCGCGCACTACGACATCCTGACGCAGCGCCCGACGTCGAACATCCGCTTCAGCCCGATCGATTACCTGTTCATGCGGAACCGGGACGCGCTCATCAGCAACCCGAACCTGCGTCCGGAGAAGACCGTGGACTACTCCATCGGTTTCCAGCAGGTGTTGAGCAAGACCTCCAGCCTGAAGCTCGAGGCCTTCTACAAGGAGCTGCGCGACATGATCCAGGTGCGGAACTTCACCGGCGCCTTCCCGCGTCCGTACCGCGCCTTCGGCAACCTCGACTTCGGCACGGTCAAGGGCCTCACGGTCGCCTACGACCTGCGCCGCACGGGCAACGTCCGGATGAACGCCAACTACACGTTGCAGTTCGCCGATGGAACGGGCTCCACGACCCAGACGGCCCTGGCCCTCATCAACGCCGGCCTGCCGAACCTGCGGAGCATCAACCCGCTGAACTACGACCAGCGCCACCGCATCGTCTTCAACGTCGACTACCGCTACGGTGCCGGCGAGGCCTACAACGGTCCGATGCTCGGCAAGTCCCAGATCTTCGCCAACACCGGCTTCAACCTGATCGCCAACCTCGGTTCCGGCACGCCGTACACCTCGCAGGTGTTCCCGACGCCGATCACCGGAGAGATCAGCCCCTCCACGGAGGGCAGCCTCAACGGCAGCCGCCTCCCCTGGCAGGTCACCCTCAACACCAACATCGACAAGAGCTTCGAGCTGACCTTCGGTGAGGGTGAGGACCAGAAGAAGGCCTTCCTCAACGTCTACTTCTGGATCACCAACCTGCTCAACACGCAGAACATCACCGGCGTGTACCGCTTCACCGGCACCCCGGACGACGACGGCTACCTGGCCGCCGCCCAGTACCAGCCGCAGATCGAGACCAAGAACGATCCGGACGCCTACCGCAACTACTACAGCATGTACGTGGACAACCCCTTCAACCTGGGGGTTCCCCGCACCATCCGTTTGGGCGTCAAGCTTGACTTCTAAAGGGCAACCCGAAACGAGAACCTCGAGTTGATTCATCAGATGACCCGAAACCGCATCCTCTCCCTCGCCCTCGGCGCCGCCCTCCTCACCGCTGGGGACGCCATGGCCTACAAGTACGTCGGACCCAACGGACCCGGCGTCGCCGGACCCAACGCGACCGGCACCACCGGCGGCACCATCGCTGCCCAGCCGCGTTCCGTGGCCGCCGCGTGCGCCCCGGCCGCCGCACTCAAGAACCTCGAGTGGAACAACGTCCGCGCGCTGGTCGAAACCGGAGGCTCCCTCTGGCAGAACCGCGCCCAGGGCAACGCCGCCTACGAGATTCCGAAGGACGGCAACACGCACTCCATCTACGCCGGCTCCCTCTGGATGGGCGGCATCTCCCCGGACCAGCAGCTCAAGCTCGCGGCCATCAAGTTCCGCGCCTCCGGCAACGACTACTGGCCCGGACCGCTGACCAACGACGGTTCCGCGGAAGTCGATGAGACGACCTGCAACGAGTACGACCGGTTCTTCACGACCACCCGCGCCGACAGCGAGCGCCACCGCCAGTACTTTGAAGCCGTGTCCGCCGGCACCGTGGACGAGGAGTTTCCCGACGGATACGCCATCCCGTCTTCCTTCTTCGATTACCCCGCCATGGGCAACACCGCCCTCGGTCAGGACTTCTACCTCGCCCCGTTCTACGACTTCGACGGCGACGGCTTCTACGACCCGTCCCTCGGCGACTACCCCTGGTACGACTTCCTCCAGGAGATCGACTGCAAGAACCGCCGCCGCGAGGACCCCGTGCCGCTCTACGGTGACCAGAACTTCTACTGGATCTTCAACGACAAGGGCAACGTGCACTCCGAGTCCCAGGGCGAGCCCATCGGCATGGAGATCCGCGCCCAGGCCTTCGCGTTCTCCACGAACGACGAGATCAACAACATGACGTTCTACAACTACGTGCTCATCAACCAGGGCACGCAGACGTTGACGAACACCTACTTCGGATCCTGGGTCGACGCCGACCTCGGATGCTACAACGACGACTACGTCGGCTGCGACGTCCAACGCGGACTCGGTTACTGCTACAACGGAGACGCCAATGACGAGAACTGCGGCGCCAACGGATACGGCGAGAACCCGCCGGCCGTGGGTGTGGACTTCTTCGAGGGCCCGTACCAGGACGCCGACAGCCTCGACAACCCGCTGACCCTCGACTTCGCGGACGCCCAGGACAGCCTCGGCATCCCGTACCGCGGCATCGGCATCGGATACGGCGACGGCGTGGCGGACAACGAGCGCTTCGGCATGCGCCGCTTCGTGTACTACAACAACTCCGGTGACCCGATCAACGGAGAGCCCACCACCCCGGTGCACTACTACAACTACATGAACGGCATCTGGAAGAACGGCCAGAAGATGACCTACGGTGGACAGGGCATCTCCGATTCCGAGACCCAGTGCGACTACATGTTCCCGGGCGACACCGACCCCAACCAGTGGGGCACGGGCGGCATCCCGGTCGAGCCGTGGACCGAGCAGACCGCGGGCAACCCGTCCGCCGACCGCCGCTTCATCCAGGCCGCCGGTCC
>WTID01000132.1 GCA_011522855.1 Flavobacteriales bacterium | reverse complement strand
AGATGCTCGAGCACCCGGAGCGGATGCTCTTCGGCTCCAAGGATCCGATGGAAGTCCTCCTCGGCCTCTGACGTGCCGGCGCGCAACCAACGCATCGCCTCCAACCTCGACGGCCCGACGGTCGTCCTCTTTCTCCTGTTGGCTGGTCTCGGCTGGTGGAACCTCGTCTCCGCCTCGACGGGCCTAGACGGAGCGGTCGAGTGGTCGCTGTCCACTCTGCATGGGAAGCAGGCCCTCTGGCTCGTGGCCAGCCTCGTCCTCGGCGCCCTGATTCTCCAAGTCGATGGTGAATTCTTCATCCGCACGGCGTGGCTCAACTACGCCATCCAGATTGGCTTGTGTGCCGCTGTTCTGGTCATCGGAAAGAAGGTCGGCGGGGCGAGGTCCTGGTTCGGCGTCGGAGGCTTCGGCATCCAGCCGTCGGAGTTCGCCAAGCTTGGCACCGCTATGGCGCTGGCCTGGTTCCTTGGCACCCGGGATGGATGGAAGGACTGGCCCAGCCGCCTGCGCTCCCTCGCCATCGTGGGGCTTCCCGCCGGCCTGATCCTGCTTCAGCCGGATGCCGGAACGGTGCTGGTCTTCCTTGGCTTCGTGTTTGCTCTCTACCGCGAGGGCATGACGGGCGCCGTGCTCATCGCCGGTTTTGCGGCGATTGTGATGGCGGTGCTGACCATCCTCACGAGCGCGTCGACGATGGACTATCCCCTTCTCGGGGAACGGACCGGCTTCACGGCCTTCATGGTCGGTTTCGTCCTGGTCGGGGCGGTGGTCATTCGCATCCTCCGCAGCGCCACCCTTCCGCGCTACCGGGCTCGGACCGTCCGTTTGGCCATCGGGGTCATGGTTGCAGCCGTGGCGTATTCGACCACGCTGAACGTGGCCCTCGAGGACGTCCTGCGTCCACACCAGAAGGAGCGCATCCACGTGTTGTTCGGCTTGGAGGTGAGCAATCCCGACGCCGACTACAACATCCGGCACGCGAAGACTGCCATCGGTTCGGGTGGCCTGGCGGGGAAGGGCTGGCGACAGGGACCCATGACCGGTTACGGCTTCGTCCCGGAGCAGGAAACGGACTTCATCTTCTGCAAATGGTCTGAGGAGCGCGGCTTCCTCGGCTCTGTGACTTTCCTCCTGTTGTATGCAGCGTTCCTGCTGCGCATCTTCTTCCTCGGGGAGCGGCAGCGAAGCCGGTTCACCCGGGTGTACGCTTATGGCCTCGGGGGCATCCTCTTCATGCACCTCCTGATCAATGTGGGCATGGTGCTCGGGCTCGTTCCCGTGATCGGCATCCCCCTGCCGTTCATGAGCTACGGCGGATCGAGTTTCATGGCGTTCTCCCTGATGGTGGGGGTGCTGCTCCGTCTGGACGCGGAGCGGTTCAGTGTGTTGCGCTGAGTTTCATTGGGCGTCGGTCACCGGCACTTCGGTCACCGGCACTTCGGTCATCGGCACTTCGGGCGCCGTCTCCTCGGCCGACTCCTCTTCTGGTTCTGGGAAAGGGTCCGAGAGGTCGGCGTCGAGGATGCGGTTGAGGCGCGCCACTGAGGCGACCTCGCCGGTCAGGTACTGCTCGATCAGCAAGGCCGCGATGGGGGCGGCCCATTCGCCTCCGAAGCCGGAATTCTCCACGTACACGCTCAGCGCGATTTGAGGGTCGTCCATGGGGGCGAAGGCGATGAACACCGAGTGGTCCTTCCGCGGTTCGTCCTGCACGGTTCCGGTCTTTCCGCAGACGGCGATGCCGTCAATCCGCGCCCTTCGGCCCGTTCCGCTCGGCTGGTCGACCACATCGCGCATGGCTTCCACGACTGGGTCGAAGTGACGCGGGCCCACTCCGGTTTCCTGACGGATGCCCAGCCCGGACGGCTTGCCGTTTCCACCGAGGTCCCGCACGAAATGGGGCAGCCGGTACCAGCCTCGGTTGGCGAGGGTGGCGGCGAGGTTGGCCATCTGCAACGGCGTGGTCAACAGCTCGCCCTCGCCGATCGCGATGGAGTAGATCGTCCCGAAGTCCCAGCGCCGTGACCCGTAGACGCGGTCGTAGTCGGCACTGCCGGGGATGTTGCCAGTGGAGGTGCCCGGAAGGCGCGCACCGAGGGAGGTGCCGAAGCCGAAAGCTTGGGCCCGTTCACGCCAGTGGTCGAGCCCGTTGGCGGCCTGCTCGAAGCGCCCGTTCCCTTCGCCGGCTTGCACCACGCGTTGCATGACGCGGTAGAAATAAGGGTTGCAGCTGTGGACCACGGCATCGCGGAGATCGTCCTGGGTGTGGGGACCGTGGCAACCGATCAGCTCCCGATCGCAGGGGAAGCGGGTGCCGGGTCGGATCCGGCCTTCATCCAGCGCGATGAGGCCCTGCACCATTTTCCAGATGGACCCCGGTCGGTAGGTGGCCTTGATGGCCCGGTTGAACAGGGGTTTGTCGGGGTCGACGACGAGCTGCCGGTAGTATTCGCCCCGCTCGGGACCGACCAACCGTCCCGGATCGAAGTCGGGTGCGGAGACCAGGGCCAGCACTTCTCCACTGGCAGGCTCAATGGCGACGACGCTGCCCTTTTTGCCGTCCATCAGGGATTCGGCAAACTGCTGCAGTCCGAGATCGAGGGTGAGGGTCAGATCCTGACCGGCTTCAGCCG
>WTID01000248.1 GCA_011522855.1 Flavobacteriales bacterium | reverse complement strand
GCCGAACCCATCGAGACCCCCGGTCCCCGCCACGCGCGCACCCTCGACCCCCAACCGGCCCACCGCGCCCATGCCTGACCGCCCCCTCCGCGTCCTCATCTCCGGCGGCGGAACCGGCGGGCACATCCACCCGGCCCTCGCCATCGCGGAAGCCTTGCAGGCACGGAAACCAAACACGGTCATCGAATTCGTCGGCGCCCGGGGCCGCATGGAAATGGACCGTGTGCCGGCGGCTGGCCACACCATCACCGGACTCCCCATCACCGGCTTTGACCGGCGACTGTCCTCGCGCAACCTGCTCTTCCCCTTCCGGTTGCTCCGCTCCCTCTGGATGAGCCGCCGCATCGTCCGCCGGTTCCGACCGGACGTGGCCATCGGCGTGGGCGGTTTTGCGAGCGGTCCGCTCCTCTGGGCGGCCGCCAAGGCCGGCGTCCCCACGGTCATCCAGGAGCAGAACGGATTTCCCGGCATCACCAACCGGCTGCTCGCCCGGCACGTGGACCGGGTCTGCGCCGGCTTTCCCGGCCTCGACCGGTGGTTCCCCGCCGACAAGATCATCGAAACCGGAAACCCCTTGAGAAAGGGACTCATCGACCGGCTCGGCCATGCCTCCGATGCCGACCGGGGCGGGGGAGAAGCCCGCCGGCACTTCGGCCTGGCCGAGGACCGTCCCGTCCTGCTCGTCCTCGGCGGCAGCCTGGGCGCAGCCAGCATGAACCGGGCCGTCCGGGCCCTCGCCGAATCCGGCCCCCTGGCCGAAAAGGGCCTGCAGGTCCTGTGGCAATGCGGCGGGCGATACGCCGAGGAACACATCGCCTGGACCACCGCCCACAAGGATCCCGACCTCCACGTCACCGGCTTCATCGACCGGATGGACCTCGCCTATGATGCGGCGTCCATCATCGCGAGCCGGGCGGGGGCCATGTCCATCGCCGAGCTGGGTTTGGTCGGCAAGCCCACCCTTCTGGTGCCCTCGCCCCACGTGGCCGAGGACCACCAGACCAAGAACGCCCGGTCCGTGGTGGACCGGGGTGGCGCCGTCCTCATTCCGGACGACCGCATCGTGGACACCCTGGGCGCCGAAGTCCGCACCCTCCTGGAAAATGCCGAGGCCTGCACCGCGCTCTCGGTTGCGCTGGCCAAGACCGCCAGGCCAGATGCCGCCGACCGCGTCGTGGACCAGATCCTGTCCGTCCTCTCCACCCCATCACCGGCGGTATGACGGAACAGCTCTATTTCCTCGGCATCGGCGGCATCGGGATGAGCGCCCTCGCCCGTTGGCACCGCCATCACGGCGCGACCGTGGCCGGCCATGACCGCACAGCCACCGCGCTCACCGCCGCCCTCGAAACCGAGGGCATCACGGTCGACACCACAGGTCGGGAAGACGCCTTGCCCCCGGACCTGCTCGACGACCTCCAGGCCGGCCGCACGGACCGCTGGACCATCGTCCGCACACCGGCCGTCCCGGAGGACTTCCCCCTCCTCGTCCGGCTGCGCGAGGCCGGGTTTCCCATCCTCAAACGGTCGGAGCTCCTTGGGCGCATCACCGCCGACCGCCCCCTGCTCGCGGTGGCCGGCACACATGGCAAGACGACCACCTCCGCCCTGCTCGCCCACCTGCTTCATCAGGACGGCACACCGGTCGAGGCCTTCCTCGGCGGCATCGCCCGCTCCACCGGCACCAACCTCCTCGTCGCGGACCCCGCGGAATCCCATCCCTGGACCGTGGCCGAAGCGGACGAATTCGACCGAAGCTTCCTCACGCTCCATCCCCGCCACGCCGTCATCACCTCCGCGGACGCCGACCATCTGGACATTTACGAAAGCCCCGACGCCTTGCACCGCGCCATGGTGGACTTCGCCACCCAGGTCGAACCGGGAGGCGTCATCCTTCACGAGCAGGCCGCCGCCGCACTGAGCGACATCCCCGGCCTCCCCGACCATACTGTCTATGGCCCCGTTGCGCAGGGCACGAATCTGCCAAACGATTGGGCGGCCGCCCATTCTCCGACGGCGGGCCAAGCAGGAGTCGCCACCTTCACCCTGCACCTCGCCGGACACAACCCCATCAACATCGCTTGGTCCATGCCCGGCGACCACAATGCGGCCAACGCCACCGCCGCGGCAGCCCTTGCCCTCCGGGCGGGCGTCACCCCCGACTCCATCGCCCAGGGCCTCGCCTCCTTCCCCGGCATTGCCCGGCGATTCGACATCCGACACGACGCACCAGGCCTCACCGTCATCGACGATTACGCCCACCACCCCAGCGAAATCGACAAGACCATTGCCGCCGCTCGGGGCGCCTTTCCGGGCCGGCGGCTCGTCGGGGTCTTCCAACCCCACCTCTTCACCCGCACCCGCGACTTCCTCATCGGGTTCGCCACCGCCCTCTCCGAATTGGACCACGCCGTGCTCCTCCCGATCTACCCGGCGAGGGAATTGCCCCTCCCCGGGGTGGATGCACAGGCCGTTGGGGAAAAGATGGTCGGGTGTCCAGTGGAATGCCCCGCGGAAAGCCGGTTTTTGGATGTTCTGGAGACGTGTGATCCGGACGTGCTGCTCTTCATGGGAGCGGGGGACCTCGACCAGTGGATTCCTCAAGCCATTGAGCGGCTTTCCGCCTCCCGCCCCACCC
>WTID01000245.1 GCA_011522855.1 Flavobacteriales bacterium | reverse complement strand
TTGAGCAGGAGGCTCGGCACCTCGCTGAACAGGCCGCCGGTGAGCACGATCAGGTCCTCCTTGTACTGGAGCAGCTGGTCGCGGTCGATGCGGGGCACGTAATAGAAGCCGTCCGTGTAGGCGAGCGAGCACAGCTTGGCCAAGCGGTGATAGCCAGCCTTGTTCCGGGCGATCAGGACGATGGGATAACCGTCGTCCTTCTGCGAGCGGTCAGCGTGGTCGCGGCAGACGTTGAGCTCGGCTCCGACAATGGGCTTGATGCCGGCCTTGTGGGCTGCCCGGACGAACTGGAAGGCGCCCATCATGTTGCCGTGGTCCGTCACGGCCAGGGCCGGCATGCCCATCTCCGCCGCCTTGGCCGCCAGAACCTCCACGCTGGAGGTGGCCTGCAACACGCTGAACTGGCTGTGGACGTGCAGATGGCTGAACGGGATGGACTCCAGCGCCACGGCGTCCACGGCCGGGGCCGGGCCTTGGGGCGCAGCCGGGGCCACGTTGACTTCGGGTCCGGGCTGGTCGAAGTTGGCCGCTTCGAGCTTGGGTGCTTCGTATTGGACGCCGCCTGCCGTCGGGAAGCCGTCGCGTTGAATGACCCCGCGCTGGACCAGGGCGAAGAAGCACTTGGCCGTCGCGTCCACATCGTAGGCCGCATCGTGGGCGTCGCCGAAGCCTTCGCCGAAGAGCTTCTCGTGCAGCTCGGTCAGGGTCGGCCATTTGAATTTGCCGCCCCGGCCACCCGGGATGGCACAGAACTCGGTGGCCTCGTCCTTGGAGTCGATGAGGGCCTTGTCCGTGACGCGCTCAGCAGGCGCCCCGAGGCGGATCCACTCCGCCCCCATGATGTTGACGTCGAACTCGATGTTGTGGCCCATCACATGCTCGGCCTGGTCGAGGTCCCGACCAAACTCCTCCATCACCTCGGCCAAGGGCAGACCGACTTCCGTGGCCCGCTCCGTGGTGATGCCGTGCACCTTCGCCGCGTTGTACGGGATGGTGAACCCATCCGGCTTGACAATGCGGTTGCCCCGGGAAACGAGTTTGCCGTCGGGGGTGTGCAATTGCCAGGCGAGCTGGACCAGGCGGGGCCAATTCTCGCTGTCCGTCAGCGGCGCATTCCAATCCCGGGGCAGTCCGGTGGTCTCCGTGTCATAGACGAGAATCATGGCAGGGCAAGTTCGGGCATCCCCTCCCCCAATCCTTGCATTGTGGACACCCCGTGGATTGAACATCATGCCTTGTGGATTGCTACTTATACCACCTGTCGACCATGACGAGCAGCAATCCCCACCCCCACTCCCGAGACTTCGACCGCGCCGAGCGCATCGGCGACGACCATGTCGGCACTTCAGTGGACACTCCCTTGCGTCCCGACGCCTTCCTCCTGGATGACCAAGAGAAGATGGCGCGGATCGAGCCGCTCTTCCGCGAGATCATGGAAACGCTTGGGCTCGATCTGACGGACGACAGCCTGGCCGGCACACCCCGTCGCGTCGCCAAGATGTATGTCCAGGAAATCTTTCGGGGATTGAACCCGGCCAACCACCCCGACTGCAAGACGTTTGATAACGCCTACCAATACGGAGAGATGTTGGTGGAGAAGGACATCACCTTGAATTCCACGTGCGAACATCACTTCCTTCCCATTCACGGGCAGGCGCACGTCGCCTACATCTCCTCCGGCCGCGTCATTGGTTTGAGCAAGATCAACCGCCTCGTGGACCATTACGCCAAGCGGCCGCAAGTACAAGAACGGCTCACCCGCCAGGTGGCCGAGGCCCTAAAGGCCATCCTCGACACGGAGGATGTGGCCGTCGTCATGTCCGCGAAGCATCTTTGTGTCTCCAGTCGGGGCATTGAGGACGAGGGCAGTTCCACCGTCACGGCCGACTACCACGGCGCATTCAAGACCGAATCCGTGCGCCGCGAGTTTCTCGATTACATCCGTTCCTGAAACGGTGTCGAGAAGGGTTGGTCCTTCATTGGTCGGTCCCTATCTTCGCGGCCCATTTTTCAGTATCAACAACCGGGTTTCGGACCCTTTTAAAACGTTTTTCACATGGCCACACGCCTCCGCCTCCAACGTCACGGTAAGAAAGGCAAGCCCTTCTACCACATCGTCGCCGCCGACGCCCGCGCCAAGCGCGACGGTCGCTTCATCGAGAAGATCGGCACCTACAACCCCAACACCAACCCGGCCACCATCGACGTGGTGCACGACCGCGCCCTCTACTGGCTTCAGGTCGGTGCTGAGATGAGCCACACGGCTCGCGCCATCCTCAAATACAAGGGTGTGGTGTACCACAACCACCTCCTGAACGGCGTCAAGAAGGGCGCCCTCACCGAGGAGGAGGCCAACAAGAAGTTCGAAGCCTGGCTCCACGACAAGGAGAGCAAGGTGACGCAGAAGGCCGGCAAGATTGCCGCTGCTGCTGAGGAGGCCCGCGCCAAGGCGCTCGCCGCTGAGAAAGAGGTGAGCGAAGCCCGCGCCAAGGACATTGCCTCCAAGCAGGCCGAGTTGGCCGCTGAAGCCGCTGCTGCCCAGGCCGCTGCCGAAGCAGAAGCTGCAGGTGAAGAAGCCGCCGAGGAGGCTCCGGCTGCTGAGGAAGCTCCCGCCGAGGAGGCCCCGGCTGCTGAAGAGGCTCCCG
>WTID01000178.1:9563-10702 GCA_011522855.1 Flavobacteriales bacterium | reverse complement strand
TGCCGTCCTCGGCCGCGTGGAGGCTCAGGGCCAAGTTGAACTTGACCTCGTCGTCACCCAGCTTCCGGATCATCTTGGCGATGCCGGCGGTGGAAACGGTGATGCGCTTCGGGCTCATGCCCAGGCCGGGTGTGCCGGTGATGCGGTCGACCGATTCTAGGACGTTGCGGTAATTGAGCAGGGGCTCGCCCATGCCCATGTAGACGATGTTGGTGAGCCGGTGGTCGTGGTGGCGTTCTGCGAGCATGGCGATGTGGCGGACCTGGTCCACGATTTCACCAGCCGTCAAATTGCGGAGAAGCTTGAGCTTGCCGGTGGCACAGAAGGCACAGGACAGGCTGCATCCCACCTGACTGCTGATGCAGGCGGTCATCCGGTCCTTGGCCGGAATCAACACCCCCTCGACCACCTTGCCCGGCTCGATGGGGAACGCACACTTGACCGTGCCATCCCGGCTGACCTGCTCCTCCTCGGGTGCGATGGGCGCCAGGGTGTACGCCTCCGACAGGGAGTCCCGCAGCCCTTGAGGCAGGTTGGTCATGTCGTCAAATCGGGTCGCCCCCTTCGTCCAGACCCATTCCGCAATTTGCTTGCTGCGGAAAGCGGGTTGCCCCAAATCGACGATTGCCGCCTGAAGGGCAGCATCGTCGAGGGTACGGATGTCGGACTTGGTCGTCATTCCCCGGCGAAGGTACGCGGGGACAGCGGGGCCGCACTCAGGCGACCGAAGCGTCGAGGCCGGCGCCATCCTCAGAGGACAGCAGTTCGGCCATCCGGCGGCGCAGGTCTTCCCGCTTGCGCACGGCGAGGGCAATCTCCTTGCCGTTCACCAGCGTGATGGAATTCGTGCGGTAGTTGCACTGGCGAATCTTGTTCAGGTGCACCAGCTGGCTGTTGTGGACCCGGACAAACTTGGGATTGTCAATCAGGCTTTCCACGTACTTCAGGTTCTTGGAGACCATGAGGCGGGTGCCATCGGTCTTGTAGATGCACGCATAGCTTCCGCTGGCCTCCACATGGAGGATTTCGGAGTGGCGGATGAAGTGGCGTTGACCGGAGGTCGTGATTTCGAGCTTGCGGTGGAAGTCCCCGTTCTCGATCATTTTCACCCGGAAGTGCTCCCTGATGCGGTCGGCGCA
>WTID01000178.1:0-9463 GCA_011522855.1 Flavobacteriales bacterium | reverse complement strand
AGTCCCCGTTCTCGATCATTTTCACCCGGAAGTGCTCCCTGATGCGGTCGGCGCAGGCCTTGAGGTCCACTGGATCGACCGGCTTCAACAGATAGTCGAAGGCTTGGCGGCGGATGGCGTCGATGGCATAATCCTGGTAGGTGGTGTAGAAGACCACATAGAACTCCCGATCATCAAATCGATCAATGAGGTCGAGTCCGGTTTCGAAGGGCATTCGAATGTCCACGAAGACAATGTGGGGGCGACCATTTCGGATGGCGTCGTACCCGATTCGGGCATTCGGAGCCTGGTCGATCACGCGGATGAACGGGCAGTGGCGTTCAATCTGGCTGTGCAGCACTTCGCGGGCGGGAGCTTCATCATCCACGATGATGGCATCGAGCTGAGCATTCATTGGCAAACGATTTGGTTGGAGCATGTGAGAGGGGTTTCCCACAACGCTACAAAACCGAATATACGCATTCGACCCGGTATAATGCAAATTCGCAGACGATAGAAATGCGTTTGTATCTGTTTTTGTCAGCGTGAGCTCACCAGATCAAAGGCGAGATCCAAGGTGTGATAGACGTCGCTGTCGATGTGCCTGATTCTGCCTTTCGGGCGATCGAAGCCTGTTCGGACTGCCACGAGGTCGAGGTCCGGCACGGCGACGATGTATTGGCCATGCAGCCCCTGCATGCTCGTGAAGGCATGGCCGCGGTGCGCACCCATCCAGACCTGGTACCCGTAGTGTTGGATGTCGGTGCCATCGGGCAGTGGCCCCACGGGGGTCATCAGCTCCTCCATGAACGCGCGGTCGATGAGCTGGATGGAATCGACTCGTCCCGTGTCGAGGAGCAGCTGGCCGAGACGGGCATACTCTGTGGCCCGGGAGTAGAAGCAGCAGTAGTTCCGCTCGTGACCCTGATCATCCACGGCCCAGGCGGCATCCTCCGCCGCACCGAGGGGCTGCCAGACCGTTTCAGCGAACCACGTCCCCAGCGGTACGTCGATCAGGGAGAGGAGGACCTCCTGGAGAATCAGGGTGTTGCCCCCCTGGTACTTCCAGGGCGCCCCGGCCTCGCCGTCCACGCCATAGGAGGCGGTGCGTTCGAGGATGCCGTGGCCGTAAGTGCTCCTCGCCATGAAGCCGACGGGGTTGCGGTAGCTTTCGCCGAACGGAATGCCACTCCTCATCTGGAGGACATGCCGAATGGTCAGGTCCGCACCGGGCCCCTCCCCGAAGCGGGGGAGATAGCGAGAAACCGGGTCGTCCACGGACAGCAGGCCGCGGGTCACGGCGGTGCCGACCGCAAAGGCCGTGAAGGTCTTGGCCATGGAGAACGCATTGGTCCGCATGGTGTCCGCGCCGTCGATCTGGTCCGACGTCCAATCGAGCAGGAGGGAGTCCCGGTGGACCACAGCCAGGGCGACCGTGCCGTACGCTTCGGTCGAATCCCGAACGGCGTCCGGAAGGGAAGAGGTGAACCGGTCGTGCAATGGCCAGGCGCGGGGAGCCTCTGAGGCGGGGATGGTCCGGAACTCCTTGAACGGCAGGTCATCCACCTTGGCATCCCGGTACCCGCGGAAGTAGCATTCCCGGAGGCCCTGCCAGATGTGCCCGTTGTCGGTCCACTCGGCGAGCAGGACCACGGCGACGGCTGAGAGAGACAGCCACAGGATGGTTTTCTTCATCGGAAAGGGGTCAACGCGAACCCCCAAGTACGGTCAAGAGATGCGATTCCAACGCATCCCGGACTTCTTCCCGCACGACCTCCCGTCCGCTTTCCCGGCGGAGACTCGTCACGCCCCGGTCGGCGATGCCGCAGGGGACGATGAGGTTGAAGAAGTCGAGGTCCGTGTCGAGGTTGAAGGCGAGGCCGTGCATGGTCACCCATCGGCTGCATTTGACCCCGATGGCGCAGATTTTCCGGGCGGCGAGCCCAGCCTCCGGGTCCACCCAGACCCCGGTGAGTCCGTCGACGCGGCCGGCCTCGACCCCCCAGTCCGCACAGGTGCGGATGACGGCTTCCTCCAGCTGGCGGAGGTACCACCCGATGTCGGTCCGGAATTGGTCGAGGTCGAGAATGGGGTAGGCCACGAGTTGTCCAGGCCCGTGGTAGGTGATGTCTCCACCGCGGTTGATCTCGTGGTATTCGACACCGAGTTGGGCCAACCGCTCGGGCGAGGCGACCACATGGTTGGCATCTCCGCTTTTGCCGAGGGTCAGGACATGGGGATGCTCCACGAAGAGCAGGTGGTGTTCAGGCCAAGGGAAATCCGTCGGGTCATCCCCCTCGGTCCTCCCGGTTTCCGGCAGCCCCGCCCGGCGCCGGTTGATTTTCCGGTCCACTGCTTGCTTGAGCAGCGCTTCCTGCAGATCCCAGGTGGGCTTGTAGTCCGCGCGGCCCAGGTCGCGCACCTGCACCTTCGGCGTCATGCCATCTTGGACAATTCCCCCTTGAGGTAATCGATGTGGCGGATGTCCACCGGATCCACGCCGGCCTTCTCGGCCATCAGCAAAGACAGCCAATCGCCGATGTGGACGAGGTGCATCCACCGTTGCAGTCGGGTCGACCCTGTGGCGGAAACCTCCTCCACAGAGGCGCCGGCGTCGCGGAAGAGGGCCTTGCAGAGCCGCATGCGCTCGACCGTGCGGGGGTGGTCCTCCGACGTGTGGAGGAACAGGGCGGCAATGGTCGCATCTCCGCTTTCCCATCCAACCAGCTCGTTGTGGTTCATCTCCGGGAAGACGTGGTGGTTGCACAGCCGTTTGGCGTTCTCGTTGAGTTGTTGGCGCCATCGGATGAGCACCGGTTCGAGGGCGGCGTCCCCGTACAGCATGGGGGTCTTGTCGGCGAGCAGGTCGGCCCAGCGGTTGGCCAAGGCTTGGATGGCATCGGATTCCGTTCGAAGCAGTTCGGCGGCGGCGGCGACATCGGAGAGGACGTTGGTCGCATCGGCCGGTGCATGGCCGAGTGCGGCGAAATGGTGCAACAGCCCGGTGACCGCCCACCCGAATTGGGAGCGGGGCGGATGCCCGCCTGGCACGGTGAGGCAGGGCCAGCCATGCTCCTCAGCCAGGGCGCCGAGCTTCCCGCCGGAGGTGAGGGCCCGGACCTGGGCCCCTGCTGCCACGGCCGCATCCAGCGCCGTGAGGGTCTCTTCTGTGTTGCCGCTGTAGCTGCAGGCGATGACGAGCGTGGAGGGCCCCACCCAACTGGGAATGCGGTAATCGTGCCCACTGGCGACCGGCACGGAGGCGGAATCCGCGAGGAGCCCCGACAGGAAGCGTCCCCCGATGCCCGATCCGCCCATGCCGAGCACGAGGATGCGGTCGTGGTCCGGGGCATCCGCGGGGAGGGGTTGAGCGGCCATGGAGGCCGTCGCGGCGGTGAGTTGGTCGGGGAAGGAAGCGATGAGGTCGCGCATGCTGTGGGGAATCCCCACGAATTTACGGCCGGGTCGACGGCCGGGGAAGCCTAATTTTGCGGAGGTTTCCGCCGCAACCGATTCACCATGATCCGACCCGAACAGGAACGCGTCCGTCTCGAGAGCCTGGCTCAACTGCGCCAGCTGGGCATCGACCCCTATCCGGCCGCAGCCTACCCCGTGGACACCCACGCGGGCCCCTTGTCCGCCGATTTCGAAGCCGACCGCGAGGTCTGCCTCGCCGGCCGCATCCTCTCCCGCCGCATCATGGGCAAGGCCTCGTTTGCCGAGCTGCAGGACGCGACGGGCAAGATTCAGATCTACCTCAACCGTGACGAGCTCTGTCCCGACGAGGACAAGACGATGTACAACACCGTCTTCAAGAAGCTGCTCGACCGCGGCGACATCGTCGGGGTGAAGGGCACCACCTTCACCACCCAGACCGGTGAGCCAAGCGTGCTCGTCAAGGAGCTCACCGTCCTCAGCAAGTCCATCCGCCCGCTGCCTTCGGTCAAGACGGACGAGGATGGCCAGGTGCACGACGCGTTCACTGATCCTGAGCTCCGCTACCGGATGCGCTACGTCGACCTGGTGGTCAATCCCGAGGTCAAGCGCACGTTCGAGGCCCGCAGCCGGGTCATTCAGGCCATGCGCGACGCCTTCACCGAGCAGGGCTGGCTCGAGGTGGACACCCCCGTGCTGCAGGCCATCCCCGGTGGCGCCGCGGCCCGTCCGTTCATCACCCACCACAACGCGCTGGACATCCCCCTCTACCTGCGGATCGCCAACGAGCTCTACCTGAAGCGCCTCATCGTGGGCGGCTTCGACGGCGTCTTCGAATTCTCCCGGAACTTCCGCAACGAGGGCATGGACCGGACGCACAATCCGGAGTTCACCGTCCTCGAGTTGTACGTCGCCTACCAGGATTACCACTGGATGATGGAGACCATCGAGCAGCTGCTCGAGCGGGTCTGCCAGGCCGTCCACGGCACCAACACCGCCACGTTGGAGGGCAACACCATCGACTTCGCGCCGCCCTACCGCCGGCTGTCGATGCGCGATGCCATCCTCGAGCACGCTGGCGTGGACATCGACGGCATGGACGAAGCTGCTCTGCGCGGGGCCTGCGCCTCCCTCGGCATTGAGGTGGACGACAGCATGGGCAAAGGCAAGTTGATCGACGAGATCTTCGGCGAGAAGTGCGAGCATCACCTCGTGCAGCCCACGTTCATCACGGACTACCCCGTGGAGATGTCTCCCCTCACCAAGGCGCACCGCGACAAGCCCGGCTACACGGAGCGCTTCGAGCTCTTCATCAACGGCACGGAGGTCGCCAACGCCTATTCAGAGCTCAACGACCCCATCGACCAGCGCGAGCGGTTCGAAGACCAGCTCAAGCTCGGTGAGCGCGGGGACGACGAGGCGATGTTCATCGACCAGGACTTCCTGCGGGCCTTGGAATACGGCATGCCTCCAACAAGCGGTGTCGGCATCGGGGTGGACCGCCTCGTGATGATGTTGACCGACCAGCGCTCCATCCAGGAGGTGCTCTTCTTCCCGCAGATGCGGCCGGAGGTCTTCCGCACCGGACCGGACCTCGGCGCGTTGGAGGCCCTGGGCATTCCTGCCGATTGGGCGCCCCATGTGGCGGCCGCCGGATTCGACACTCCCGACGCCATCCGCGAGGCCAAGCCGGCAGCCCTGCGCGAGAAGCTCAACGGCTTCCGCAAGAAGAACAAGCTCGACCTGCCCGCCCTGCAGCTCGAGGAGGTCGAAAGCTGGTCCGCATGAAGGGGCGCGCTTCCTTCTGTCTGTTCACGCTCGCCGCGTCAGCCGCGTTGCTGACCATCTCTTCCTGCACCACGCCCCCATCCCCAGACGCGCCCACTGAGGCCGCGGCGATGGACAGCGCGACCGTCATCCTGTCCAAGTATTACTCGAGCCGAAACTATCGGAACTGGTTGGGTCGCCTCAACGACAGCCTCGGCGGCCCCCCGATCCGCTTCGTTCAGGCCTACGGGATGGATTCCCTCACCTTGGAATCTGAGATCGCCCAGGCGGAGGCCATCGTCCTGACCGGCGGGGAGGACATCCACCCGGGCCGCTATGGCCAGCCGGACGACACAGTGCGGTGCGGCCGAATCGACGTCGAACGGGACCGGGTGGAGCACCACCTCCTGGATGCGGTGCGGGCCCAAGGCCTGCCCTGTCTTGGAGTGTGCCGGGGCCTTCAGGTCATGAACGTCCATGGCGGCGGCACCTTGCACCCCCACCTTCCGGATGCCGGACATGAGGGCCACCGAGGCGGCCAACCCGGAGACACCCGGGACACGCTCCACCCCGTGGAGGTCAGCGCGCCTTGGACGGCGGGATCGGTCGCGTGGATCCTCGGGGAGTCGGCTTCGGTGGTGAGCCACCACCACCAGGGCATCGCCCAACTCGCCGAGGGCTTCGAACCATGGGCCGTGGCCCCCGATGGGCTGGTGGAAGGCATCCGTTGGACCGATACAGCCTCGGTGTCTTACCTCGTGGGCGTGCAGTATCACCCGGAGCGGTCCCGGAAGGGTTTGCCCCTGACGGATGGACTGGGGGAGGGCCTGCTGCAGGCGGCCGGCCTGGGCGAGTGAGCGCGTCGAATCAAGGGGCCTGGACGGCCATCTGGGCTTCCGAACGCCCATCGAATCGGGCCATCTCTTCCCTCCACGAGGTGACCGCGTCCTCGAACCGGTCCACCTGGTCCGATTCAATCGGGGTCGACGGGGGGAACTCCTCTCTCAGGTGGTCGACTTGTTGCCCATTCTTCCAGAACCGGAAGCAGACATGGGGCCCGGTCGCCAGCCCCGTGCTTCCCACGTATCCGATGACGTCGCCCTGACGGACGGCTTGGCCCTCTTTGACGTTGCGCCGGCTCATGTGCAGGTACTGCGTCGTGTAGGTGCCGTTGTGCCGGATCTTGACGTATTTGCCGTTGCCCTTGGTGTAGCTGGCCTTGATGACCACACCATCCCCGACGGCGACGATGGGGGTTCCGTGCGGCGCGGCGTAGTCGGTCCCGAGGTGGGCCTTGACCTTCTTGAGCACGGGGTGGAATCGCTTCTTGTCGAACCGGCTCGAAATGCGGCTGAATTCGACCGGCGCCTTGAGAAAGGCCTTCCGCAGGCTGGCCCCCGTCTCGTCAAAATGGTCGGTTCCATCGCCCTGGTCGTAAGCATAAGCTGGGAAGTTTCGACCGCGGTGCACGAACTCGGCGGCCAGGACACGCGGCATGCCCACGGCCTTTCCGTCCACCCAGTCCCGATCGTAGAGAATGCGGAACCGGTCGCCAGCTTGGATGCGGCTGAAGTCGATGGTCCACGCGTAGACCTGGGACATGGCCAGGGCGAGGGTGGTGGAGTGGCCCTCGTCCTCGAGGACCTGGTACAGGCTGCCGCGCACTTCCCCTTCGACATATCCCCGTCGGGTCTCTGAAGGGAATTGTCCCCGACGCGCCCGCCCCTGATCGGTCAGGTCGAACACGACGTATTCCTTCGAGCTGATGGTGTAGGCGAAATGCCGGGGCGTTCCGTCCGGTCCTGAAAAGAGCGACCAACCATTGCCGGCCTTCATGCGCCGGACATCGAAGGCTTCGCGCTCATCGGTGGCCATCGTGTGCAGCAACTGCGCGCTCACTCCGGCCGGCGACAGCAGGTGCGACAGGCTCTGTCCGCTCCGCACGGTTCCGGCCTGGACGCTCAGGGCTACGGTGTCCTCAATGGCGAACCGCAAGGCCTCCTGTTCGTCGGGTGTCAGCACGGGGGCGATGGGCGCCACACCCGGTCCGGCCGAAGAGGCGAGGACGTCGACCTCCCGGTCCGGCCCACCACAGCTGCCCAAGCCCAGAACGAGCAACACGAAGGAGAGGGGGGTGAGGAGGGTGCGCATGGAGGTCGTGAACCGGCAAGTTGCCGCCATTCACGGGAGCAACGGGCTGTCCCTCCGAAAGTTTTGCCGGCGTCGACTTTTAACGCTGCCGAGGCCGATTTCGCTCGAAGGTCACTTGTGGGCGAAATGGGCCATGACCCAGCTCTTGCCCCATTCGGCCTGCTCTTGCTCCGTCCAGAGTTCGGGGAAGAAGAGGAGCGTCTGGAAGCGTGGGGGCAGGTACTGCTGCCAATTCGTCCCGCCCGTGGCCGCGATGTCGATCGGGTCCTTCTGGAGATGGCGGACCGCACTCCGATAGTGGGAAAGGGGCCAATGGACATTGACCAGCTCATCCAGCGTCCGGAGGGCGTCCTTCAGCTCATCGGTCTGATGCTCGGGATCGAGGGAAAGCCACTTTCGGCGGAGGTTGGTGTAGTACCGCTCCTCGCCGAACTGCACGATGTGCTCCCGGTACTTTTTCTCGAACTGCTTGAGGGTGAGGGTGGGTTCGCCGCTCGCGAGTTCGCTCGCTCCCCGCCGCCAATAGAGAACATCGAACAGGCTGTCGACTTGGTCGAACGTGTAGTCCGCGTGCTCGTCCCGGAGTTCGCGGTGGATGAGCCGATCGAGGGTGGTGCAGGCGATCTCGATGAGGCGGTATTGAACGCTCTGGAATCCGCTGGAGGGAAGCAGGGACATCCGAAACTTCAGGAATTGATCGTGGTCCAGTCCATGGACCATGATGTCGAAGCTGCGGACGAGGTTGTCGAAATAGCGGTTGACCCGGTTGACCCGCTCGAGGAACGTCGTTGCGTCGATGTTGGTCTCCGCGTGGATTTGATCGATTTCCAGCAGAGACAGCTTGAAGTACAACTCCGTGATCTGGTGGTACATCACGAAGATCTGCTCGTCCGGGAAGGGGGTCACCGGCTGTTGCAGGCTCAGGAGGGTGTCCAGGTTGATGTAATCCCAATACGTTGGGAAATCCGCGTGCAACAGGCCGTCGAGATAGGACGTCAGGTCCTGGCCCATGGCGGCGTATTTGTCCTGGAGTTGCTTGAGGCGATCGAGGACACCCGGATCGAAGGAGTCGGCTTCGGCCATGCGGGCAAGTTACGGCCCGATGGTGGCCCCCTGTGCGCCCGGCGGCACACTTCGATCCTCGACTAGCTCGAGGCGGACCGAGCCGATGACGAGGTCTGATTCGATGAGGACGGGCAGGTGGCGGTCATCCGCGGAAACGATGACGGTGAGGTCATCCGCGTCCTTCCAGATGCGCCCTTCCTGCACCACAGGGGTGAAGGCCAACCCATCGAACCGACCCGCCTTCACCTCGACTGCCCGGGGGCCGACAAACCGGGCCCGCAGGGCGTGGATGTCTCCGTCCACCACCGTGGGGATGTCGATGACCTCTCCGGGCCGCATCCGGTTGAGCGGCAGGCGGCGCGCACAGTAAAAGGCGGACACGAGGTCCTGCACGAAAGCCGGCATCACGTGGTGCCGGGTGGTCCCGTCCTGTGTCGTGGCGGCGGTGCGCCGCGCCGGGTCGAAGTCGATGTCCCGCTCGAGCCGGTAGCCGCCCTCCCGCACCCGGCGGATGAAGTGGTGCGGAAAGAAGCCCTCCTGGTCGATGTGGCTCTCGTAATGGTCCCGGACGCGGAACACCCAATCGAGAGCGCCGGTGCTTCTCCCGGTCCCGACCACTTTCCAGGTGGGGCGGCCATGGTAGTCCGGTCCGGACGTGACGGTGAGCCGGGCCTCGCCCGCCTCGATGAATCCATACCGCACCGAATACAAGAGGTCCTCCCCCATGAAATCCGCCCGACCCGGGAGGGTCCGCAAGGGCAAGACCTCCCGCTGGGCCGCAGAGTCCGCTGTGATTTCGCGGGGCGCCACCGGACTGGTCGATTGTCCGAAAGCCACCGTCGCATACACCAAGGAAATGGAGAGGAGAAACGAGCGCATGCCCCCCTTGAGCAAATGCGGTGCCGAAATGGGAATCAGTCCTGTCCGAGGTGCGCGATGCACTTGAGCTCCACGGCGATGGGCGTGGGCAGCGCCCCGATCTCCATCGTCGTCCGGCAGGGCCGGCGGGCAGGGTCCACGTGTTCGAAATGCTCTCGGTACACCCGGTTCCACGTGCCGAAGTCGC
>WTID01000101.1 GCA_011522855.1 Flavobacteriales bacterium | reverse complement strand
AACCCCATTGACCACAGCATCGCCAACCACCAGTGGCACAGCGAGGACCACTATGTGATCCGGGGCAACAAGACCAACAACGACGCCTACGGCACGCTCGTCGTGTCGTTTGGCAAGGTGCTGAACGGCCGGAGCAACAGCTTCAACCGGAGCCGGAGCCGCTATGGCAACAAGCGCGGCGGCGGCCTCTTCAAGAAGCGCACCCGCATGCGCTTCTGACATTTCGTCGACGTATTTACGGATTTGGTCGTACTTTTGTAACGACCAATGGATTTGTCTCGTGCCCTGCTCATCGCGGCAACCGCCGCCCTGTGCGCCTTTCCGTGGACGGCGGAAGCGCAACGGCCCCTGCCCTCCGGGTGGCAGTTGGAGGCGGGACTGTCCGGCCATGTGGCCGGATACAGTGGAGACATCGGACACAAGGGGAGCTATGGGGTCCTGAGCGACACCCAATGGCACTTGGTCCAAGGCGGAGTCGGCGCCCACATCCGGGCCCACCAGCGCGGCAAGCGCGCAGGCTGGAACCTCGACATCCGGCAGATCCGCATCCAGGGGGCCGACAGCGCATCGAACAACGCGATCGCCTTTGTCCGCAACCTGCACTTCCGCAATGAGATGACGGAGATTGCCGCCACGGCGGACTGGCCCCTGCTCCGGCTCGGTGGCCGGCTCGGCGGCTGGACCCTGGGGCACCAGTTCCGGGTGCAGGGTGGCTTGGCCCTGTTGCACCACGCCCCGGAAGCCCGGGTCGACCGCGACAACCTCTGCTATGACGTCCTGACCGAACTCGGTTACACGACGGCCGGCCAATGGCACGACCTGCGCAGCCTGCAGACCGAAGGCATCGACTATGCCGAATGGGTGATGACGGTGCCGGTGGGATTGTCCTGGACCTTCACCGCCGACCCGGGAACGGGCAAGCCGTGGCACATCACGCTGAGCGGCCTCTGGCGCGTGACGTGGACCGACCACCTCGACGACATCCACGACCGCTTCGCCGACCCGTGGCAGATGTCGCCCCTCGGTGCGGCCCTGTCCAGCCAGGCCAATCCGGACGACCTGCCGCCCTGCGCGCAGATGCCCAACATCTCGACCTACCAGTACCAGCAAGGCTCGTCCGCCCAGGCCATCCGGGGCAACAAGGAGACCCGCGACGCTTACTGGACCGTGGGGCTCACCGTGGCCAAATCCCTGACGGCGACGCCGACCCAGGCCTTTCACAAGCAGCGGTTCCGCGGGCTCAGGGTGGAAAACAAACGATAAAGGAGGGCCAGCGAAGGCCCTTGCAGGCCGCACAACGTGGGGACAGGCGCTAAATTCGGCCGTCAATTCGCCACGATGCGCCACAACTGCCCTTCCACTGCGATCCTGTCCGCCCTGTCGGGACTGTTCTTCTGTCTCTTCCTCGCCCTGCCCGGAGCCCAAGCCCAGACCGTCGTGACGGTGGCCGGCGAGGCCGTCAGTGCGGACGATTTCGCCCACATTTTCAAGAAGAACAACCGGGACAGCCTCATCACACCGTCGAGCCTCGACGAGTACATGGAGCTCTTCATCGACTTCAAGCTCAAGGTGCAGGCCGCCGAGGACCTCGGCATGGACACGGCCGCCTCGTTCGTGAGCGAGCTCGCCGGCTACCGCAAGCAACTCGCCCGCCCCTACCTCGTCGACAACGACCTGCTCGACGCCATGGTCCGTGAGGCCTATGACCGCACCCTCGAAGAGGTCCGCGCCTCCCACCTGCTCATCCGCGTCAGCCCCGAAGCCACGCCGACCGACACGCTGTCCGCCTGGAACAAGGCCCTCGCCCTGAAGGAGCGCATCGCCAGCGGGGAGGACTTCGCCGCCATCGCCAGCTCCCGCGGCGGCAGCGACGACCCGAGCGTGAAGGACAACGGCGGCGACCTCGGCTGGTTCAGCGCCTTCATGATGGTCCACACCTTCGAGGAGGCCTGCTACGGCGCGTCCGTCGGCGACCTCGTCGGCCCGGTCCGCACCCGGTTCGGTTACCACATCATCCAGGTCACCGGCCGCCGCGACGCCCGCGGCGAAATGCGGGTCGCCCACATCATGATCCGCCCCGACGACGCCAAGGGAGGCGACGTGGAGGCCAAGGCCAAGATCGACGCCCTCGCTGCCGAGCTGGCCGCCGGCGCCGACTTCACCGAGCTCGCCCGCCAGCACAGCGCCGACCAGAGCTCCCGCACCAAGGGCGGCGAACTGCCCATGTTCGGCACGGGCCGCATGGTCGAGCCCTTCGAAGAGGCCTCGTTCGCCCTCGCCGCCGACGGCGACCTCTCCGAGCCGGTGCGGACCCAGTACGGTTGGCACATCATCAAGCGCCTCGAGTACAAGGCCCCGCCCACCTTCGAGGAGTCCAAGCGCGAGCTCGAAAAGAAGCTGCAGCGCGACAGCCGCTCCGAGCGCGTTCGCGAGAGCTTCATCGACAAGCGCAAAGCCGAGTACGGGTTCGCCATCGACGAGAAGCGGTTCGCCCAGGTCGTCGAAGCCACGGTGGTCGACAGCGTCCTGCAGCCCATCGCCGTGAAGAAGGGCCTCGCTAAGAAGCCCATCCTCACCATCGGCAAGGAAAAGACCCCCGTGAGCGCCTTCCTCGACTTCGTGGAGAGCAAGCGCGCCCGCATCGACGTCAC
>WTID01000236.1 GCA_011522855.1 Flavobacteriales bacterium | reverse complement strand
AGGATGAAGGCGAACTTCTGCTGGTACTTGTGGAGCAGGTCGGGGAAGTCCCGGAGGAGGACGTTGGTCTTGAAGAGCAGGTCGTCGAAGTCCATCGCCCCGGAGCGCTGGAGACGGAGGTTGTATCCGGCATAGATCTCCGCGATGCGCGGCCGGCCCGCCTGCTGGTCCTCCCCCATGATGTCCGGGTTGGCCGCATAGTCCTGCGGACCGATGAGGTTGTTCTTGGCGCCGGAGATGCGGCCGTGGATCGAGTTGGGCTTGTAGAGCTTGTCGTCGAGGCCGAGGCCCTTGATCACATCCTTGATGACGCTCCGGCTGTCCTGCGTGTCATAGATGGTGAAGTTGGAGGGGTAATTGATCCGCTCGCTCTCGATCCGGAGGATGCGGGCAAAGACGGAGTGGAAGGTGCCCATCCAGATGTTGCGCGCCTCGGACTCGCCTACAATCTTGCCGATGCGGCCCTTCATCTCGCGCGCGGCCTTGTTGGTGAACGTGAGGGCGAGGATGGAGAACGGATCGACGCCCTGGTCGATGAGGTGGGCGATGCGGTGGGTGAGGACACGCGTCTTGCCGGAACCGGCTCCGGCGACCACCATCATGGGGCCTTCGATGTGGCCGGCGGCGGCCCTCTGTGCGTCGTTCAATCCCTCGAGCATCTCCATGTGTCAAAAGTAGCGGGATTGGGTTCCAGCACGTTGGGTGGGGTTCACCGGATGCGGTGGAATCATCTGCACATTTCGATGTTGGAATTCCCGGCATTTCACGTAGTTTTGCACCCCCGTTGAAAAATGGGGCAGTGGGCTTTTTGCCCCTGTTTGTTCGAAAAAGACGCAGATAACAAGCAATGCCGACGATCCAACAGTTGATCCGCAAAGGCCGCACGGACAAGGTGTATACCTCCAAGTCCGCCGCGCTCGATTCCTGTCCGCAACGACGGGGCGTGTGCGTGCGTGTATACACGACCACACCGAAGAAGCCGAACTCCGCCATGCGGAAGGTGGCGCGTGTCCGCCTGACCAACGGCAACGAAGTGAATGCCTACATCGGTGGTGAGGGCCACAACCTCCAGGAGCACAGCATCGTGCTCGTTCGCGGAGGCCGTGTGAAGGACCTCCCCGGTGTGCGTTACCACATCGTCCGTGGCGCCCTCGACACCGCGGGTGTGGAAGGCCGCAACCAGCGTCGTTCCAAGTACGGTACCAAGCGTCCCAAGAAGTAATCCATCATGCGTCGCAGACAAGCAAAGAAGCACCCGCTGATTCCGGACCCCCGGTTCAACGACACCGACGTCACGTACTTCGTGAACAACCTCATGCTCAAGGGCAAGAAGAGCACGGCGTTCGACATCTTCTACACGGCCATCGACAAGGTGACCGAGCGTACCGGAGAAGATGGACTCGAGCAGTGGAAGCAAGCCGTGGACGCCGTGACCCCCAACGTGGAGGTCCGCAGCCGCCGAGTCGGTGGTGCCACCTTCCAGATTCCCCAGCCCATCCGCGACAGCCGGAAGCGCAGCATGGCCGTGAAGTGGATCATCAGCTACGCCCGTCTCCGCAACGAGAAGACAATGGCAGACCGCCTGGCGGCCGAGATCATCGCCGCGAACAAGGGCGAAGGCGCCACGTTCAAGAAGAAAGAAGACACCCACCGGATGGCAGAGGCAAACAAGGCCTTCTCCCACTTCCGGTTCTGATCGACCCCAAACCAACCCACCACCTCCGAAATCATGTCCAAGAGGGACCTCAATTTCACGCGGAACATCGGCATCATGGCCCACGTCGATGCTGGCAAGACCACCACGACGGAGCGCATCCTGTACTATACGGGCATCTCTCACAAGATTGGTGAGGTGCACGACGGTGCAGCCACCATGGACTGGATGGAGCAGGAGCAGGAGCGCGGCATCACGATCACGTCCGCTGCCACCACGTGCTTCTGGAAGTTCGAAGACCAGGACTACCGCATCAACATCATCGACACCCCGGGACACGTGGACTTCACCGTGGAGGTGGAGCGTTCCCTGCGCGTCCTCGATGGTGCGGTGGGCCTGTTCTGCGCCGTGTCCGGTGTGGAGCCGCAGTCCGAGACCAACTGGGGTCTGGCGGACAAGTACAACGTGCCGCGCATCGGCTTCGTGAACAAGATGGACCGTTCCGGTGCCGACTTCTTCAACGTGTTGGAGCAGATCCGCGAAATGCTCGGAGCCAACCCGGTTCCGCTGCAGGTGCCGATTGGTGCCGAGGATGACTTCAAGGGGGTGGTCGACCTGCTCACGGGCAAGGCCATGGTCTGGAACGAGGAGGACAAGGGCATGACCTTCACCGAGGTGCCGATTCCGGACGACTTGGTTGGAACCGTGAACGAATACCGCGAGAAGCTGGTCGAGGCGGTCGCCGAGCAGGACGACACCCTCATGGAGAAGTTCTTCGAGGATCCCGACAGCATCACCGAAGCTGAGATGGTCGCCGCCATCCGGAAGGCCACCATTGCCATGGACATCACCCCGATGCTCTGCGGCTCCGCCTTCAAGAACAAGGGCGTGCAGACCATGCTCGACGCCGTGATGCGGTACCTCCCGTCTCCCTATGACATTGGTGAGATCGTCGGCATGAACCCCGACAACGAGGAAGAGCAGGTGGTGCGCCACAGCGATCCGG
>WTID01000092.1 GCA_011522855.1 Flavobacteriales bacterium | reverse complement strand
GTCGTTTACGATGAGGTCGTCGCGCTCCATGTCAGATGAGGTAGAAGAAGGTGAACACGAACACCCACACGAGGTCGACGAAGTGCCAGTACAGGCCCACTTTCTCGACCATCTCGTAGTGCTTGCGGCGCTCCATCACGCGGTTCAACACCATGAAGAAGACCACGATGTTGATGATGACTCCGGAGAACACGTGGAACCCGTGGAATCCGGTGATGAAGAAGAAGAAGTTGCTGTAGCTCTGCTGGAAGGCGTACTCGCTGTCGTGCAGGTTGGCGCCGAAGGCAAAGTCGGCGGACCGGGCATTCCAGAGGTCCATCATGGCGTCGCCCTCGATGACGGTCTCTCCCTCGACGTACTTGTTGAGGGTCAGGCCGTGCAGGTGCGCTTCGTGCGGATGATCCCCGAGCTCGGTCAGCACCACATGGCCGCCGTCCTCGGAAAGCGTCACGGCCGTGTTGCCGGCGAGGTGCATCTCCATGAGGTGGCCAAAGTGGTGGTCCATGTAGACGGCATCTCCGGCGGTCAATTCGAAGGTCTCGCCTTCAGGACCGGTCACGGTCACATCTTCCGCGAGGAGGAAGCTGCCTCCGCTGCCGTGGATGAAGTGACTCCACTCCCAGGCCTGACTGCCGAGGAAGAAGAAGCCACCGATGATGGTGAGGCCCATCCACTTGAGCACCGCGGAGCGGTCGTTCCGGTGTCCCGCCTCCACGGCGAGCACCATCGTCACCGAGCTCACGATGAGGATGAAGGTCATGAGGGCCACGTAGATGAGGGGGTATTGGCCTTCGAGTCCGGGCAGCGCGCGGAAGACCTGCTCGCCGATGGGCCAGGCGGCCGTGGAGCTGGCCCGGCTGAAGCCGTACGCCACGAGCAGTCCCGAGAACGTCAGGGCGTCCGAGACCAGGAAGTACCACATCATCATTTTGCCGTAGCTGACGCTGAACGGCGAGCGCCCTCCTCCCCAGAGGACCTCCTTAGAAATTGCTTTGCTTGCCTCTCCGGACATGACGCTGATTTGCGCCGCAATATTACGCCATCCTCAGTGGACGAGGAACAGGAAGGCGAACAGGTATACCCACAACAGGCCCAGGAAGTGCCAATAGACCCCACCAGTGTGCAGACGCACGGTATCGCCGGGGTGGATTCGCCCCGTCAGGATGCGGATTCCATTGACCAAAACATAGGCCAGACCGAGGGCGAGGTGGAAGAGGTGGATGAGGATCAGGATGAACAGATAGCCCGCCGCCGAATTGGAGACCCGTTCCACGTCGAGGGTAATGTCGCGCGCCATCAAGACGTCGTCGGAGGCAAACAGCTGGTTGGTCTCCGGACGGTAGTTCAGGGGCACGCCGTCCTGGGTCACGGTATAGTCGACGCCCCATTGGGCGGAGCCCTCGAGCAGGTTCTGGATGCTGTTCCAACGGTAGGCTTTGGCGCCGCTGGCGGTCTCGTCGACGGTCCAGCCCATGCCCTTGTCCTGCAGTTCACCCCAGCCCTGGAGCTGCATCACGGTGAAGGCGATGCCGAGGGCGAAGGTGATCGCCAGGTGGACGAAGCTGGTCATGCTCTGGCCGGCCTTCATGGCGCGGAGGCTGAGCCACATCGGCAGGGAGCTCGCCACGATGAGGGCGTTGCTGATCCACAGGGCGGTCGGGGCCTCGATGTGCACCCAGTATTGGCCCACGTTGGAGACGATGTAGGCGGAGGTGAATCCGGCGAACAGCATCACCACGGCGAAGAGGATGAAGTACATCAGCATCTTCTTGGTGCGCTCGCGCACGGCGGGATCGAGTCCTTCGAAGACATCCACGCGCTTTTGCGGAATGTCCTGGGTGGCGTCGGGGGTGTTCATATCGCTGGTTGCGCTCATGGGACAACAAAGGAACCGGGTTGGGCCCCGGGAGTTCAGGGGATCTTGTCGAGGACGTACGTGAGCTGCACGATTGGGAGGTACAGGAAGCTCGCGAACATCAATTGGCGGGCATCCTTGACCTCCAGGCTGCGCCACAGCCGGACGGCGGGGACGAGGAAGCCGAGGCCCGTCAGGACGGCCACGGTGAAGGCGATGTCGCCCACCATCGGGGCCTCGCCGGGCAAGGCCCAGGGAAGGAGGCTCGCCGGGATGCAGAGCATGGTGTACAGCAGGATTTGGCGGGCGCTGGCCACGGTCCGCCCCTCCTTGAAGGGCAGCATCTTGTAGCCGGCCTTGAGGTAGTCTTCGTGGGCGACCCAGGCGATGGCCCAGAAATGGGGGAATTGCCACATGAACTGGACGGCGAAGAGGGTGCCGGGCTCAATGCCGAACCGCCCCGTGGCGGCCACGTAGCCGAGCATGGGGGGAATGGCCCCCGGGATGGCCCCGACGAGGACGCTGAACCCAGAGCGCGACTTGAGCGGAGTGTAGGCGAGGACGTAGCTGCCGAGGGCCAGCAGGCCGAGGAGGCCGGCGCGGACGCCGAGGTCGAAGAGGGCGGCGAGGCCGAGCAATCCGGCGAGGGTGGACCACGTCGCCGCTTGCCGCACGGACATGCGGCCGGTGGGGAGCGGCCGGCCGGCGGTGCGGCCCATCTTGGCATCGGCTTCCCGCTCGATGATCTGGTTGAAGCCGTTGGAGGCGCCGGTCAGCAGGTAGCCGCCGAGGGTCAATTCGAGGAAGGGGA
>WTID01000177.1 GCA_011522855.1 Flavobacteriales bacterium | reverse complement strand
ACCTCCGGTCTGATCGTCAACGAATCCAGCGGCCAGCCGGGATCCGGGAAGAGCATCCTCATCCGCGGCATCAGCACCAACGGGGACAACTCCCCGCTCTACATCGTGGACGGTGTGCAGCTCGGCAACATCGACAACATCAACCCGAGCGACATCGAATCGGTGGACGTCTTGAAGGATGCGGCCTCAAGCGCCATCTACGGAGCCCGGGCCGCCAATGGTGTGGTCATCATCACCACCAAGAATGGAAGCAAGGGAGACGCGAGCATCACCTACTCCGCCAGCTACCTGAACTCCCAGCCCTGGAAGCTTCCGACCATGCTCGGGGCCGAGGACTACGTGATCCTGATGCGCGAGAAATTCGCCAACAGCAACCAGACCTCCGCGCTGGACGTGCTGGGCTTCCCCAACTTCGGCGACCCGCTCACCGCCAGCACCAACTGGATGGAGGAGATCTTCAACCCGGCGCAGGTCATCAACCACCGCATCACCGCCTCCGGGGACAACAGCTACATCTCCTTTGACTACTGGGATCAGGACGGCGTCATCGGCGGAGAGAAGTCCAACTACAAGCGCTACGCCATGCGCTACAACTCGTCCAAGAAGATCAAGGACTTCCTGACCGTCGGCCAGAACCTCTACCTCAACCGGACGCAGAACAACAACATCGGCACCAACAGCGCCTTTGGCGGCGTTCAGTCCGACGCCTTCGCCTACGACCCGCTGACCCCCATCTATGACGACGAGGCCGACTTCGGCTTCGCCCAATCCCCATGGGTCCAGAAGGAGTACATCAACCCGCTGAGCCGGCTCTACCTCGCCGGGGGAGACAACAAGTCCGACCAGATCATCGGCAACGTTTACATCGAATACGAGCCGGTCGAAGGGCTGCGCCTCAAGACCGATGGTGGTTTCGACCTCAACTGGTACGACTACCGCTACTTCACCCCCACCTACTACTTCCACCCGGCCGCCCAGAACCTGAGCAACGACGTAGGACAGGGCTCCGGCAATTTCCAGGGCTTCCAGTGGGAGAACACCGCCAACTACACGACCAAGCTGCAGGAGAAGCACAACCTCGACTTCCTCGTCGGAACGTCGTTCCGGACGACGGCGTTCCGCCAGGTCGGGGGCTCCTCCCAGAACATCCCGATGGACGCGGAATTCAACCCGAACTTCCACTACATCGACGCCGGTCAGGACACCCTCGAGCTCGCCTTCGGCGGGGCTTCCGTGGACTACGCCATCATCAGCACGTTCGGCCGGATGCTCTACAACTACGATGAGAAGTACCTCTTCTCCGCCACCATCCGCCGCGACGGGTCTTCCAACTTCGGAGAGAACAACCGCTACGGCATCTTCCCCTCCGCCTCCTTCGGCTGGGTGGCCTCCAAGGAGGACTTCCTCAAGGATTCAGACAAGATCAGCTTCTTGAAGGTGCGCGCCTCCTGGGGAGTCAATGGTTCCGACCGCATCTCCCCGCTGAGCTACGTGGCCCGCATCCAGAACGTGTTCACCTACCCCTTCGGTTCGGAGGTGCAGACCCTGAATACGGGCACGGCCCTCGCCGCGCCGCCAAACCCCAATGTCCGCTGGGAGGAAAGCGTCCAGCTCGACCTCGGTGTCGAACTCGGCCTCTTTGACGACAAGTTGACCCTCGAGGCGGACGTCTACCGCAAGCAGACCAAGGACCTGCTGATGACCCAGCAGATCCCCGGCTACGTGGGCGCCACCAACAACCCCACCTCCAACCTCGGCGAAATCCTCAATGAGGGCATCGAGTTCGCCCTCGGCTACCGCATGGGCGAAGGCGATCTCAAGCTCAACACCACCCTCAACTACACCCACTTCCGCAACGAGGTCATCAGCGTGGCCGGCGAGACGGGTTACTTGAACGGTTGGGGCTGGCCGGTGCGCAACACCGCCATCACCCGGATGACCGAAGGCTACGCAGTCGGCCACTTCGTCGGATACCAAGCCGATGGCATCTTCCAGACGCAGGCCGACATCTTCAGCCACATCAACAGCGAAGGCGATCCGCTCCAGCCCAACGCCCAACCCGGCGACATCCGATTCCTGGACACCAACGGGGACGGCATCATCAACTCCGACGACATCGGCGACATCGGCACGCCATGGCCGAAGCACATCCTGGGCCTCAGCGCCAACCTGACCTACAAGGACTTCTACGTCAACGCCATCTTCAACGCCCAACTGGGCCACGAGATCTACCGCACCTACGAGCGCAGCGACGTGACCTTCTCCAACATGCAGACCTTCTGGCTGGACCGTTGGACCCCCGAGGCTCCGAGCACCGAACTGCCGCGCCTGACCTCGACCGACCCCAACAACAACCAACGCCCCTCCAGCTTCTACGTGGAGAACGGCAACTTCCTCCGCCTGCGCAACCTGCAGATTGGCTGGAACCTGCCCGCGGAATGGACGAACCGCGCCAAGATGAAGGACGTCAAGGTCTACCTGACCGGAAACAACCTCTTCACCGTCACCAACTACCGCGGATTCGACCCAGACATCGGCACCAGCGGCTGGATTCTGGACACCGGCATCGACAAGGGCTTCTACCCCAACAACCGCTCCTTCGGCGCCGGCCTCAACGTCACCTTCTGAATCGACCATCATGAACAAGCTTCAACGCAACCTCACCGTCCTCGCCGGAATCGCGCTCGTGCTGGCCGCCTGCAGCAAGGACCG
>WTID01000305.1 GCA_011522855.1 Flavobacteriales bacterium | reverse complement strand
AGCAAGGGATGACGGTGAGGTCGCATTGGACGGCCAGGTCCGGACCCTCGGAGTATCCGCCGCCGAGCCACCCTTCTCCGTTGGCCATCAAGGCCAGTTCGCCCAGTGTCATGCCATGGGCCAAGGGGATGGGCAGGAAGCCGACGAAGGATCGCACGGCCTCCGGGTCCAGCACCGGGCCGTCGACGAGGTGCCCGTTGGGGTTGGGGCGGTCCAGGACAATCAGGGGCAGCCCCTGTTCGGCGCAGGCCTCCATCACCAGGATCAGGGTGGACAGGTAGGTGTAGCAGCGGACCCCCACATCTTGAATGTCGAACACCATGACCTCCAGTCCGTCGAGCTGGGCGGCCGTCGGCTTCTTGTGGGTGCCGTAGAGGCTGTAGACGGGGATGCCTGTCCGCGGGTCCCGTCCGTCCTCGGCTTTTTCTCCATCGGGCAGATCTCCGCGGAATCCGTGCTCCGGGCCAAAGGCGGCGACCACATCGATGCCCGACGCGATGAGCGTGTCGACGAGGTGGGTGAATCCGGAAGTGCTGTTCGGGATGGCGGCCGTGTGGTTGCAGACGACCCCGACGCGCCGGCCTTCGAGGAGGGGCAGGTAGGCGTCCATCCGGGCGTCCGCCGTCTGCACCTGGGCGGGGAGGACCACACAGGACGTCAGCATCAGGGCGAGGAAAACGGAAGGGAGGCGCATGTGGGCAAAGTAACGGCCCGGCTACCTTGCGGCGTATGCCCTCGAGCCCCCGCCAAGCCGTTCGATTCCTGGCGCGCCGGATGACCGTCGACCCGACGGGCCGCGGCATCGCCCGGCCGGTGGTCCGCATTGCGGAAGGCGGGGTGGCCATCGGGGTGGCCCTCATCATCCTGTCACTCGCCATCGTCCAGGGATTCCAGCGCGACGTCCGGGAGCTTGTGGTCGGCTTCGGCGCCCACCTCCGGGTGGTGGCCGCGGACCAGGGGCGAACGCAAGGAACGGATCGGGTGGCCTGGGCCGACGTGGACACCGCGCGCCTGCGGGCCATCGAGGGGGTGGCGCAGGTGCAGGCCTTCGCGCAGCGGCCGGCCATCCTCGAGACCGCGGAAGAGGTGGAAGGCGTGGTGGTGAAGGGGCTCGGAGCCGATGCGGACACCGCATTCCTCGCCCGGCGATTGCTGGCCGGTCGGTTGCCGGACTTCGGGCCGGATTCGGATTCGTTGGACGTGTTGGTCTCCTCCATCCATGCCCGGGAGCTCGGCCTTGAGCCCGGCCGTCGGGTGCGCCTTTTGCTGGCCAACGCCAAGGGCGAGATGCGGCCCCGGGTCTTCACGGTCTGCGGCGTCTACGAGACCGGACTCCAGGAATTTGACTCCGAGTATGTCTTCTGTGGCATGCACCATCTCCAACAATTGAGCGGATGGGGGATTGCGGCGCGGCTTCGGGTGTCGGACCGGGTGGTCGAGGACCTGCCCGGGGTTCGGTATGTCCAGGCCTCGGCCTCCGGTGGACGGAGTCGACTCGAGTACCAGTGGAAAGGCGTGGCGTGGCGCGGCCCGGGTCCGCACCCGTTGGAAGGCAGTGGGGCCGCCCGACTCGTGGTCAGCGATGGGGGAGAGACCCTTCCGGACACGGCGTGGATCGAGTGGGTGGACGGCCAAGGCATGCCCCCTCCGACCGTCCGCCTGGCCGGGGGAACCGATGACCGGTACATCGGGGGCTTGGAATTGCGGGTGCGGGATTACGGAGACCTCTGGACCTTGTCGGACAGCGTCTTCTTCGCTGTGCCGTATGCACTGGACGTGCGCAGCGTCGTGGATGACCATCCGGAACTGTTCCAATGGCTCTCGATGCTGGACCTCAACGTGGAGCTGATCATTGGGCTCATGCTCGTCATCGCCATTCTCAACATGGCCTCGGCGCTGCTCCTTCTGATGCTCGAGCGCACCCGGTCCATCGGCCTGATGAAGGCCCTCGGCATGCCGGATGGCCCGCTCATGGCGGTCTTCGTCAGGCTGGCGGTCCGCATCCTCGTGCGGGGCCTCCTGTGGGGCAATGCGATCGGCTTCGGCTTGGCCCTGCTTCAGCTGCAGACGGGATGGATTACCCTCGACGCGAGAAGCTATTACCTCTCCACGGTGCCCATCCACCTGGACTGGATGCGCATCGCCTTGGTTGAGGTGGGCATCCTCGTGGCCTGCGCCGCCGCGATGTTCTTGCCCGCCCGGTATATCTCCCGTTTGGACCCGGTGGAATCCCTCCGATTCGACTGAGATGCCCGGTATCTTTGACACACACCCCATCCTGTCATGATCATCCACGAAAACATCCTCGGCGCCATCGGCAACACGCCCATGATCCGGATGAACCAGATTGCGGAGGATTTCCCCTGCCCGGTCCTGGCCAAGGTGGAGTACTTCAATCCCGGGCACAGCGTCAAGGACCGGATGGCCCTGAGCATGGTCGAGGCTGCCGAGCGGAACGGCCAGCTTAAGCCCGGCGGAACCGTCATCGAATGCACCTCGGGCAACACGGGCATGGGCCTCGCCCTCGCTTGCGCGGTGAAAGGATACAAGCTCATCTGTACGATGAGCGACAAGCAGTCCAAGGAGAAGATCGACATCCTGCGGGCGGTCGGAGCCGAGGTGTACGTCTGTCCGACCAATGTCGAGCCTGAGCACCCGGACAGCTATTACAGCGTGGCCGAGCGCCTGCACAAGGAGACGCCCAACAGCGTGTGGTGCAA
>WTID01000029.1 GCA_011522855.1 Flavobacteriales bacterium | reverse complement strand
GAGGAGATCATCGCGGATTGGACCCGGGTCAAAGGGTTGGGCCGGTGGACCGTCCAGATGCACCTCATGTTCCAATTGAACCGGCCCGATGTCTTCCCCGTCGATGATCTGGGCATCCGGCGGGCCATGGAGGCCCATTGTGGAATTCCGAAGGACTCCCCGAAGTCCGCCTACGAGAAACGGGCCCTGATGTGGAGCCCGTTTCGCACGGCGGCGTGCCGCGTGTTGTGGAAGTCGTTGGACAATCAGCCCAAGTAGGACTTCAGGATTCGGCTGCGGCTCGTGTGCTTGAGGCGGCGGATGGCCTTCTCCTTGATCTGGCGCACGCGCTCACGGGTCAGGTCGAAACGTTCTCCGATCTCTTCCAGGGTGAGCGGGTGCTCGCCACCAAGTCCGAAATAGAGGCGAATCACATCTGCCTCCCGGCTGGTGAGCGTCTGGAGGCTGCGCTCAATTTCCTTGCGGAGGGACTCCGTGATGAGCACGGTGTCCGGGGACGGCGTGTCGTTGGTCTGCAGCACGTCGTACATCGTGCTGGAGCTGTCGTCTCCATCCTTGAGCGGCGCGTCCATCGAAACGTGTCGGCCGGCGTTCTTCAAGCTTTGCTTGACCTCGTCGAGGGTCATGTCCAGAACTTCAGCGAGTTCTGCAGGCGTCGGAGGACGCTCGAACTCCTGCTCGAGGCGGGCAAAGGCCTTGTTGATTTTGTTGATCGAGCCAATCTTGTTGAGCGGGAGACGGACAATCCGGCTTTGCTCAGCCAACGCTTGCAGGATGCTCTGGCGAATCCACCAGACGGCGTACGAGATGAATTTGAAGCCCCGGGTCTCGTCGAAACGCTGAGCGGCCTTGATGAGGCCCAGGTTGCCCTCGTTGATCAGGTCCGGCAGGGAGAGGCCCTGGTTCTGGTACTGCTTGGAGACGGAGACCACGAAGCGGAGGTTCGCCTTGGTCATCTTCTCGAGCGCGGCTTGGTCGCCTTGCTTGATTCGACGGGCGAGTTCGACTTCCTCCTCTGCCGTGATCAGGTCGACCCGGCCGATTTCCTGGAGGTACTTGTCGAGAGAGGCGGTCTCCCGGTTGGTGACCTGCTTCGTGATTTTTAGCTGTCTCATGGGCGGTGCAAATCGGAGGATGGGAGGCGGCTGACGTCAACCGCCTCCCTTACAACGTATTTTCTTCAGTTTCGTTTCACTCGGGCTTGGGAAGGAGCACCTTCCGGCTCAGCTTGAGCTTTCCGGAGCGCGGGTCACGGCCCGTCACCTTGAACTTGACGATGTCGCCTTCGTTGATGACGTCGGAGACCTGGTTCACGCGGTGGTGCTCCAGCTCGGAAATGTGCAACAGGCCGTCCTGTCCGGGGATGATCTCGACGAAGGCGCCGTACGGCATGACCGTCTTGACCGGGCCCTCGTAAATCTCGCCCACTTCCACAGTCGGCGGGAAGGCGATGGCCCGGATGCGGGCCACGGCAGCGTCGATCTTCTGCTTGTTGTCGCCGGAGACCTCCACGAGGCCCTTGCCGTCTGCGTCCTCAATGGAAACGTTGGCGCCGGTCGTGTCCTGGATCTCGTTGATGATCTTTCCACCCGGGCCGATGATCGGTCCAATGGCTTCGGCAGGAACCTCGAAGGACACGATCCGGGGAGCGTGGTCCTTGTAGTCCTCGCGCGGCTGGTCCATCGTCTTCATCATCTCGCCGAGGATGTGGGCGCGGCCCTCCTTGGCTTGAAGCAAGGCTTCGGTCAGCTGCTCAAAGGACAGGCCTTTGATTTTGATGTCCATCTGGCAGGCCGTAATGCCTTCGGATGTGCCGGTCACCTTGAAGTCCATATCGCCGAGGTGGTCCTCGTCACCGAGGATGTCGCTCAGAACGGCATACTTGCCGGACTCCTTGTCGGTGATCAGGCCCATGGCGATGCCGCTCACGGGACGCTTGATCGGAACACCGCCATCCATGAGGGCGAGGGTGCCGGCGCACACGGTGGCCATGGAGCTCGAACCGTTGGACTCGAGGATCTCGCTGACCAGTCGAATGGTGTACGGACAGTCGTCCACCGGCGGCAGCATCGGCTTGAGGGCGCGAAGCGCAAGGTTTCCGTGGCCAATCTCCCGGCGGCTGGTTCCACGGATCGGGCGGGCCTCACCGGTGGAGAAGGGCGGGAAGTTGTAGTGGAGCAGGAACTTCTCCGTCTTGCGAACCAGGGCGTTGTCGATGAGCTGCTCATCGTCCTTGGTGCCGAGGGTCAGGGTCGTCAGGCTCTGCGTCTCTCCGCGGGTGAACACGGAGGAACCATGCGGTCCGGGCAGGTAGTCGACCTCGCACCAGATGGGACGGATGTCCTTGGTGCCGCGGCCGTCGAGGCGGATGCCCTCGTTGAGGAGCAGGTCGCGGATGGCCTTCTTCTGGGTCGCCTTGAAGTAGTCGCGGAGCATGTACTGCTTGTCCGCCTTGTCCTCATCGGACATGCCGGCGAGGAAGTCCTCTTTGATGGCCTTGAAGGTGGCGCCTCGCTCCTTCTTGGATCCAGCGTTCTTGGCGGCGTCATAGTACGCCTGGTAGCAGGCGTCATGGATGGCCTGCTTGAGGCTGTCGTCGTGCTTCTCGTGCTCGTAATCACGCTTGGGTGAAGAGCCGGGCACTTCAGCGGCCATGTCGAGCTGAACCTGGCATTGCACCTTGATGGCGGCGTGGGCCGCTTCGATGGCGCTGACCATTT
>WTID01000002.1 GCA_011522855.1 Flavobacteriales bacterium | reverse complement strand
GCCATCGATTGGTCCGCGTTTGACGCCAGGGCGTGGGCGGGGGTGGCCTACGTCGTCCTGGCGACCACTTTCCTCGTTTACCTGCTCAACATCTTCGCCCTGCAGCACCTGCAGCCCACGGTGGTGAGCGTCTACATCTACTTGCAGCCGCTGCTGGCGACGCTGCTCAGCATGGCGCAGGCCCACTTCGGGGGCACCGATTACATGGTGGACACGGGGTGGCCATTGCTCGCCTTCGGCGCGCTCATCTTCTTCGGGGTGTATCTCGTGGGGAAGCCTGTCAAGGCAATTCCGTCGGAGGCTTAATTTGAAGCCATGTCCATTGCCAAGCCTTTCAACCTCACCGCCTGGATCGAGGAGCACCGCGACCTGCTCAAGCCACCGGTCGGCAACAAGAACCTCTACGTCGAGAGCGGCGACTACATCGTGATGATCGTGGCCGGGCCCAATGCCCGCAAGGATTACCACTACAACGAGACCGAGGAACTCTTCTACCAACTGGAGGGCAACATCACCGTCCGCATCCAGGAGAATGGCCAGGCCGTGGACATGAAGCTGGGTCCCGGCGACATGTACCTCCACCCGGCGAAGGTGCCGCACAGCCCCATGCGTGAAGCCGGGTCGCTCGGTCTTGTGATTGAGCGCAAGAGGGCCGGCAGCGGCATGCAGGACGGCCTGCTCTGGTTCTGCGACGGGTGCAATGCCAAGCTGCATGAGACGTATTTCGAGCTGCGCGACATCGAAAAAGACTTCCTGCCCCGGTTCCGAGAGTTCTACGGCGACGAAACCAAGCGGACCTGCGGGTCCTGTGGCGACGTCCTCCCCACGGATTCCCGTTTCGTGGATGCCGACTGAGGTGCAACCCTCGTCGCGTCTCCCCCGTTTTTCTTCTGCTTCTCTGCGAATCATGCGCTCCTTTTTTCTGACTTCCTTTCTCGCCGTGGCGGCCTGTGCCACGGCCCAACCCCTCCTTGTCGATGGCGATGTCTGCCTCGATGTGGAGGTGGCGGTGATCCACACCGAAGGCCCGCTCGCCGGGCTGACGACCTACCGACTTTACGCCACCTTGCCTGGCCCGGCGGACGTGGTGACCACCGTTTTCGGTGACATCGAGCACCCCACGGCGTTGCTCACCAGCACGGAGTGGTACCAGAATGAGAACGGAGGCCAGTTCCCCTGCGCCAACAACCCCCTGCTGTTCGACCTTTTCCCGGAGCTCGAGCACGACAGCTGGTTGACCATCGGGATTGACGGGCCTCCGGACCCTGGCCTCGGGCAGGATTGCCCGCAGGTGGTGATGAGCAATGGGAGTCCTTTTGCCACCGAATTCGAGAACGGCCAGGGCTTCGTCATCGACGACCTGATCGGGAGCGCATGGTTCGTTGTCCCGTCCAACACCAATGGCCTGCCCGACGAGGACGGCCGCGTATTGCTCGCCCAGTTGACGACCGACGGGGATCTGGATGGGGTCCTGTACATGCAGGTCCTGCCGGGTGGTGTGGGCACGCTGGCCCAGATCATGGAGCTGCCGCTGTACGGCGAGTGCGATGAGATTGCCCTGATCGATTGTCCCGAAGCCATCGAAGCCGTGGAATACGGCGGGTGCGAATGGGGCTTCGAGGTGTCCAACTTCCAGGCTGGCGAGACGGCGACGTGGACCTTCGGAGACGACGTCGTCTCGGGAGGCCATTACGCCGAGTACGTCTTCGGCGGGGATGGGGTGTATCCGGTCACGGTGAGCTTTTCCTCGGACGTCTGTCCGGAGGGGGTCACGCTCGAAACGACGGTCGAGGTGGACGGTTGCAGCGAGCCGGATTGCTCCCTGGAACTGCTCGTCGACAGTCTGGACAACGACAGTGTCATCATCGTGACGCCGACCGGATTTCCGATGGATGTGGAGCTCATCTACTCCTTGAACGGCGAGGTGTTCCAGGAGGGCGGATGGGCCATGACCCTGCCGTACGGCATTGGAAACGAACCCTGGCAGGTCTGCGTGCAATACGTGAGCGAGGATTGTCCTGACGGCGTCGTGGCCTGCACGGGGTCCGAGGACTACGAATCGGGGTGTCCCGATGAGATCTGGGTGGGCGGTGCCGAATGCGAATTCATCTTCAGCATCTGCGACTTCACGGAAGGAGAGCAGGTGTTCTGGGAATTCAGTGACAGCACGACCGCCGAAGGCCATTTCACCTGGCACACCTTCGAGGAGAATGGGTGGTACGAGGCTTGCGCGACCTATGTGAGCCCTTCTTGCCCGGACACGACTGTCCTGTGCACCTGGGTCGACGTGGGAGATTGCGCCTGCCTGGAAGAGGAGGATGCAGAACTGATGTGGATGCCCGACAGCACCGGGGATTGTTCGGGATGGTTCCTGTTGGAGATGATGCAGCCGGATGACTACAGCATCTTCTGGGACTACGGGGATGGCGCTTCTGAAACTGGGTATTCCCTGTGGTCAGAGCATCAATACGCCGAGTCCGGAACGTACGAGGCATGCGCCACGGTCACGAGTCCCGCCTGTCCGGAGGGGTCCACGTGGTGCATTGAGGTGGTCGTGGAGGACTGTCCGGGTGTGACGTGCGAACTGGACATCGTGGTGGACTGGACCGACCCCGAAGCGGGGTGGGCCTTGCTGATCGCCGATGGGGCGCCGGAGGGCGCCGTGGTCGAATGGTTCAACGAGGACGGAGACCTGATCGCCACAGGGGAAGTGGCGGACCT
>WTID01000166.1 GCA_011522855.1 Flavobacteriales bacterium | reverse complement strand
CAGTCCATCACCAAGGACATCTGGATCCTCGAGACCTTCGAGATCTCCGACTGACCGGGCCAGGTCATTCTCTCTTCTTTCCTTCACCGAGCCGACATTCCTGCTCGGGCACCGGGGCAAGGTCCACGACATTGACCGGGCATTCCATGCCATCGACCGACGTGGCCCACAGTCCGGATTGGACTTGGGGCCAGGAGGAGGGCCAGGCCCACGACTGTCCCGTGGCGTCGATGTCGACGGGCCCTTGGCAGTCGAAGCCGAAGCTTCCTTGGGCCCAATGGCTTCCCCATGTCCCGAAGAAGTTGGCTCCGGATGTCCACAGGGGAATCTCGGACTGGAGGAAGCGGAGGTGGACATCGTTGTCTTCGAAGCGGCACCATCCTCCTCCTTCGCTGGGGGTCAGGGCCAGAAGGCTGCGGTTGGACAAGGTGCCGACATCGTTGTTCCGGAATGCACAGCAGGCCATTTCGCACCGCATGCCCTGCACGGATACGCCCAGGGCGAGCCGGTCGAATTGACACCGTTCCAACCTCAGGGGCGCGATGGAGTTCGAGGCCAGCCCCACCATGCCGTCTTCAAAGGTGCAATCCTGGATGAGATGGGGAGGGCCGACATGTGGCGAATCATGGTGGAGCGGGTGGTCCTGGAAGTGACAGTCGGAAAGCTGAAGTCGTCCCGTGGCCATGGTACTTCCCCCAATGAACTGGGAGTCCGTGGCCTGGAAGGTGCCGTTCTGTTGGGCAACGTGAAGGTGGTGCGCCTGATGGTCCGACAGGGAAAGGGGACCTGAAACCGTCATGGTGTCGGTCGCCGTACCGCTCCAGGTCGAAGACCAATGTTGAGTCTGGGTCGCGCTGAGGAAGAACCGTCCGGATCCGCTCATTCGGACCTGAACTCCATCGCACATCCAACTGCCCAACCCTTGCAGTTGTGCGTCTGCATGGGGGCCCAGAATCCAAATGGACTCCGATCCCGGAGACGACAAGGCCACCTCGGCGTCGGAGGCGCCGGCCAAGTCAAAGGCGTGCTGCGTGGACCATTGGGCGTCGTCGAGGAGGGTACACTGCCAGAGTGCGCCCGAACCGAGGTCGCCATGCCCTTCGAGTTGTACCACGGAACCGGCATGCTGGATCCACAGCGTGTGGCCTTCCATCGTGAGGAGGGCGCCAGGGAGGAGGGTCAGGCGGCTGCCTTCCCTCAGGTCGAGCTGGGCATCCTCAAAGCGGAGCTCGGTCCCCGCTTCGACACGGAGTTCGCTGCCCGCATGAAGGACCAGGGCCCCTTCCACCACGAGTTGCCCCCCATCGGTGAGGGTGAGCATGGCGGTGGAGAAGGAGTCTGGAAAGACTCCACCTCCGAGTTCGAGGGTGCCGCCAGGGGAAACCTGGAAGCCGCCCGAACATCCGTCCACGGTGAACTCTCCGTGACTGAGCGGCTCAGCCGCGGGGGAACACAGGGTGGTGTCGGCGCTGTGCAAGGCGAGTCGCCCCTCGACCACGAGGGGGGAGAGGCGCCACCCTTCTTCCGCGAGGAGGATGGTGTCCGACAGTGCGGTGCCCGGTGCCAAAGGGCATTGGGTCCGGTCCATTTGCTCAAGCAGGAACGTGATGTTGGCGTCATTGATTTCGCTGTGGGCCTCATTGGTGGCTGCGATGTGGATGGCGTCGAACGGACTGTTGGTTTCCGCCTCCACGGGGTCGACCATCAAGGTCCAAGGAGGAGGAATGCCCAAGGCACTCGAGGTTGGGATGAAGGAGTGCAGCGGTTCCAATTGCTCAGGTTCGATGGGCGGAAGGCAGACTGGCCAGGGCAGGTCCAGCCCTTCGATGTGCGCATTGAAGGCGGTGGCGAACTGGAGCATGGAAGGGCGCGTGCCCCCGGGTGAACGGTCCAACGGGCCTGTCAGGTCCAGGTCGGTCAATGGAGCCAATGCGGTCCCCTCGTCCAATGGCCACGGCCAATCGGGATCGGAAGGGGTGTGGACATCGGCGGTGACGCCCCAGTCTGCGACGGCATCCGGGTGATCGGGCCAACCGGGATGGGCGTGCACTTGGAGGTGCAGGATGTTCCCGATGTCGCCGAGCCACCCGGATTCGATGAGGGCGTGTTCATAGACGAGGAGGGGAGTCTGTCCGCCAGGAAGCGGGAGCGTGGATCCGTTGGAGATGGAAGCGGACCACCCGTCTTGCGGAAGTCCGAGCGCATCGAGGCTGTCCTGATACAGGATGCGGGGGGTGAGGGAGGGAACTTGGCGCAACAGGAGTTGGCGGGCGGCCGGAGACTGAAGGGCGCCGAGCAGGGCGTGCAACGCCGGAGACCCGTCTTCTTCGAGGAAGTGGAGGAGCTGTTGGGGGCCGATCGGGACATTGGCTCCCTGGTGGGGGCTGTCCAGGCTGACGTACAGGGCGGTGCAGGTAGGTTCCCCCCGAAGTTCCATCGTGCGCAAGGCAATGCGGGCCAGCTGACCGCCCATGCTGGCTCCCGACACGACCATGGGGCGCGGGTCGGTCCGGTGGTCGCGGAGGTGCTCGAGGATGTCAATGAGCAATTCCGCGTTGACGAACAGGTCGGCATCGCCGTCCTCAAAGTCGATCAGGACTGGCGTGAACCCCCGATGGACCAACGAATCCACGAGGGTTGGCATGGAGGCCATCATCGGATACCCGACCGGATCGCAGCCCCAGAATTCGGACCACCCGAAGTCGCCGCTGCGCCATGGGGAGGT
>WTID01000020.1 GCA_011522855.1 Flavobacteriales bacterium | reverse complement strand
ATTACCGCAGAAATTCTCGAGATTGTGGGCGGCGCGGAAGCGCTCGAAGGTTGATCCCACAAACTTGATTCGACTCTCCTTACGAAGACGACTGCTGCTGGCGATGCTGGCGGTGACCGCGTTGGGCTTCATCCTGACGGGTGCTGCCACGCTGATTGGCTTTGCCCGCTTGGATGCTGACTACAATGCGGCCCGACTCGTGCGGAAGGAAGCGGCCGTGGCGAAGAGCCTCGGTTTCGTCTTGCGGGGCGCCATCGGAGACACCGTGGAGGCCACGTCCCTGAGCTGGACCGTGATGCCGGGGATCTTTGCCGACCGCATCGTGGAGATTGAAGCCGTTCAGGGATTGCCCCTGGCCGTATATCGTTTGGACGGCAGCTTGTTTGTGACCTCGTCCGTGAGCCATCCGGAGAACGCAGGGTTTCCCACGGAGGTCGACCCCGATGTGTTGATCGCATTGGCTCAGGGTGCGGAACGGTTGGAGGTGCCGACTGGCAATGGGGATTACCTCGCGTACTGGTATCAGTTGAACTCCGCGGAACGCCCCGTGGCCCTCGTGGCCTTGCGCTATGCCTCGCGCAGCTTGGAAGCCTCCGGCCGTTTGGACTTTGTTCGCAATCTGGGCGCGGTTTTCGCCTTGGTGTTTGCGGCCGCGATTGCACTCGCCTTTCTGCTGACCCGGTCCATTACCCAGCCACTGGCCCGACTCGGCGGACTCATGGACCGCATGGAGGTGGGCCCGGAGGCGCCGGCGGAGCCGTTGCGATACGTTTCGGCGGCTGGCGATGAAATCGGCGTCCTTGTGGATCGGTACAACCGCATGGTGGAGAACGTTCGCCGGTCCGCTTTGGCATTGGCCCGGTCGGAACGGGAGAGTGCGTGGAGGGAAATGGCCATGCAGGTGGCCCATGAAATCAAGAATCCATTGACGCCGATGAAGCTCGGCATCCAGCAACTGGAGAGAAGGGCGCTGGACGGAGAGTCGGACCCCGAGGAGTTGAAGGAGCGCATTGTGGCGTTGTCGAGCACATTGCAGGGTCAGATTGACCTTTTGTCTCGGATTGCGGATGAATTCAGCACGTTGGCCCGCTTACCCCAAGGGGAGATGAAGCCCTTGTCGATGCGGTCCTTGCTTGAGGAGGTGGTCCTGTTGCACAGCGCGGAGGGGGTAGGTCCAACCCTGGACGAAGGTCCCGATATGGAAGTGATGGGGGATGCCGACCAAATGAAACGGCTGTTCGCCAACCTTGTCCTGAACGCCCAGCAGGCCATCGGGGACGGAGAGGGCCAGGTGTGGATCGAGTTGGACGCGGAATCCGGAGTGGTTTCGGTTGTGGATTCGGGGCCAGGGATGTCTCCTGAGGTGGCTGCACGGGCATTCGAACCGCGTTTCACGACGCGCGGCTCAGGTTCCGGTTTGGGATTGGCTATCGTGAAGGCGATTGTCGAACGCCATTCGTGGAAGGTGGAATTCGACTCGAAACCCGGGTCTGGCGCGGCATTCCGGATTTTGTTGAACAGCTGACCGTGTGTTTTCAACACGGTTTGGGTGGATTATCGGTGGATTCTGACGCTTGAGGACACAGCCAAAGTGTCTTAATTCGCCTTTGGCTAGGTATGTCTAGTCAGAACTGAACCATAAACAACAAAGTATGAGGAACCTATTCCTGCTGACGGCAGCTTGGTGTCTGATGGCCTCCGCGGCCCTCGCCCAAAGCGTGGCCGGTACGGTAACGGACGCAAAGACGGGTGAAGGCCTGCCCGGAGTGGCGGTCGTCGTCGAAGGCGCCAACACCGGTGTGATCACTGATATGGACGGCATGTACTCCATCAAGGCCGCCACGGGCGATGTCCTGATGTACAGCTTCGTCGGATACAATACGGCCCGCAAGGAGGTGACCGGAGGAACCATGGACGTTTCGCTCGAGAGCGGGGTGGCCCTGGACGAGGTTGTTGTGACCGCCCTGGGTGTCAGCCGTGAGAAGAAGGCGCTTGGATACTCCGTTCAGGAGTTGGGCAACGATGCCTTCACCGATGCCAAGACCGAGAATGTGGTCCGCTCCCTCACCGGTAAGATTGCGGGCGTCCAGGTCACGTCGGGTACGGCGATTGGCTCCTCATCCAAGGTGCTCCTTCGTGGTGCCAGCTCCATCACCGGGGACAACCAACCGCTCTTCGTGGTGGACGGTGTGCCGATGGACAACGCGGACTACTCCAGCGGAAACCAGCAGCGCTCTGTGGGTGGATACGACTATGGAAACGCCATTCAGGACCTCAACCCGGATGACATCGAGTCGGTGTCCGTCCTGAAGGGTCCCGCTGCAGCGGCCCTCTATGGCTCCCGCGCCTCCAACGGCGCCATCGTCATCACGACCAAGTCCGGCAAGGGCTACCAGGCCAGTGGCAAGCGCGGCCTCGGCATCAGCGTGAACAGCGGTGTGGCCTTCAACAACGTCTACGTTCTCCCGACCTATCAGAACAGCTACGGAGGTGGACCGAGCCAGAACTGGGCCGACACCATTGACGGCCAGTTCATTCCGGACTACGCCCTTGACGGCAGCTGGGGTCCTGCCCTGGACGGCACGCCCGTCCGCCACTGGGACAGCTGGTACGACTACGAGGGAGACGCCGGCTTCGGCGAGGTGCGCCCTTGGGAGCCCACGCCGAACGACATCGATCAGTTCTTCCAGACCGGCGTGACCCTCTCCAACAACGTGAGCGTCATGGGCGCCACGGACGAGAGCTCCTTCC
>WTID01000050.1 GCA_011522855.1 Flavobacteriales bacterium | reverse complement strand
GGCTGATCTGCTCGAACGTCTCGGAATTCATGAAGTTGTACCCCATGTCATCCTCATAGAGGTAGGTGTATTCCCGGGTTTCCACGCGGATGACATCAATCTTGGAGCCGGTGTTGTAGCTGTGCTCGATGATCTTCCCGTTCTCGAGGTTTTTCATCTTCGTCCAGACGTTGCCCGAACCTCGCGCGGTCTTCTTGTGGAGGAATTCAATGACCTGGTACAATCCCCCCTGGTGGCGGATGCAGAGTCCATTCTTGATGTCGGAAGTGGTGGCCATGGTCGTCTTTCGGTTGGTTTGGCGGCGGAAGGACAGCCTTGCGTTCCGCCCGTCCAATATAGCGCCGCCATGAACGGTCCCGTCTGCCGGTGCCCGGCCGGAAATCCACGCTGAACCCTGCAATTCCGGTTTTTCGACTGCCGGGCTCCCACCCGGACCCCTCCGGATCCTGCCAAGAGAATCGCAAGGCCCATTCCGTGCGTCCTCCGGATGGTCGATGCCGGATGAACGCGTGGGCCTCGCCACCACGGAGGGCCCGGGCCGGAAGCCGGTCCCACCCCATGATGTAGCGGGCGGGCGCCTCCGAGTGGCCCCAAGCCTGTGCGCACCCCCATCGCCAGCGGCCCCTCCCGCGCGTTTCGAACGCCGCCACGACGCCCACCAGACCACCGTGAGTCCGGCCCTTCCCTCCGGCGCCGGCATGCACCCTCCAGACCTGCCGGGACGCCGGCCTCCATTCCCGGCGGTATCGCGCGCTCCACTCCAGGGTTTCGGCCAGCTCCCCGTCCAGGCCGAGCTCCACATGGGCCGTCAGCCGATGTCCGCCTCGCTGAAGCCTCAGGGTGGACCGGCTATCGGGCAGGGCCACCGGAGAGAGAGCAGACCGCCATCGATGGCGCCACCAACCGCTCCACTCTCCCTTCCATTCGATGCCCGCCGTCAAGGTCCACGCCGGCAGCGCAGCCCCGTCCGGCCGGGTGGCCCGCCATTCACCGCTATGCCATCCCGGGTGGTCCGGATGGTCCCGTGACACCACCACGTGGGCCTCGCACTGCGGTGTCCACGATTTGAGCAGGCTGCCTCGGCCGGACCAGCCTTCCGGAAAGACGGCCAGCCCCCACCGCCCGCTCCAACCGGTGTGCTTCACGCCCCCGTGGGCTCCGGCCAGCCAACGCCACGCGCCGTCGGCCGTCTGCACTATCCGGACCAGCCACCCCGGCAACCGGCCGCCTCCGATGGCCGCGGTCCACCCGGTTCCCTGCCAAAGGCGGCCGACCACCCCCCATCGGATCCCGCGCGCGGTTTCCTGTTCCGTCCGGCTCCACCCGAGGCCATCGATGTGGCCGCGCTGCCGAAACGCCGAAAGGACCACTCCCGTCGGCAGGCGATGGCTCCCCGCGACACCACCGAGGTCGTCAAAGGCCCCGGCGGACCAGAGCGACACGCCCTGGCCGACCCTCGGAGACAGGGTCCCGAGGCAAACCTGATGGACTTTTCCATCCAGCCGAAGCCCGCCGGCCGGAGGGTCATCCGTCCTGGACGCATGCTGAATGCGCGCCCCAAGACCTTCGGTGGCCCGGAACCGACCCCGAATGGACGCCCCCCAGGCCAGCGGACCCTCCTGAGATTCGGGTGGCCGACCATCGAGCCGAAACACGAGCGACGACGCCCTTTGGACGGAACGGTCCAGGAGGCGGATGTGGTCCTGCCACGCGGGCAGGAGAAGGAGGCACCGCACCACCTGTTCTCCTCGGAATGGGCCCAACGACCGGACGATGGTTTGGGCCCGCACCGGCTCACCCGCCTGAAGGAACAGCGTGACCTCATCGCGGCGGAGGCAGCCGGCATCCAAGGCCGCCGCCATCCATGGGGACCAGAGTCCATCCTCGGGCTCCCCGCCGAGGGCATGCAAGGGCATCATCACGAGCAGCACGGGCCACCCCCTCATGATCCGAGCGTCCAGATGGGCGAAGCCGGGAACCCTGCTGGTGGCCGGGCTTCGGATCCGTCGGTCCGGGCTCCAGCCCAAGGAATGCCGGCCCGCATCCATCCGACCTGCCACCGGATGGGCAGTCGGAGGCCCCTGAGGCAGCGCGAGACGCTCACCCCTCCCGACCCCACCGTCACCGCCCATCCGTCCCGGCTCGCGGAAAGCCAGGTGCGGGGCGGGCGGCCGGGCGTCCAGCTTCCGAACGCGGCCCCGATGGCCCCCCGACCGAAATCAAGGGCATGGGCGGCCCGCCAGACCGGGCGAAGCGGCATCGCCGGATGCTGGAGAATGGGCCATTGCACTTCGAAGGCCGTTCCGTCCTTCAAGGCCAGGCCGAACCGGACCCCGAGCGCCTCCCCCACCGTCCCGGACAGGCCGAGGGCCAGCGTTCGATCCGCGTCCAGCGGAAGGGCGATGGCGCCATGGACTTCCCCCGGGCCTCCGGAGATCCACCTCCCCTCGACCCTCCCGTCGGACTGTCCTGAAATGAACGTCATGCCGGAGCGCAGGAACACCGCGCCAGGCGGCGCCATCCGCACCTCGGCCCACCACGAGGATCCCCTGGGGCATGGGGGCTCGGGCGGGATGGACAGCGCGATGGGCAACATCAGGAGGGCCGGGAGGATCACGGTGCGGAATGTCCCCCTTGGGAACCGTCGGCAAACCCACAGTTGACAGGCGGTGCCCCTCGCTTCGTCCCCGTCGAGAAGAGGCCTATCTTCGCGCCCCCTGCGGGCGTGGTGGAATTGGTAGACACGCCAGATTT
>WTID01000091.1 GCA_011522855.1 Flavobacteriales bacterium | reverse complement strand
GACATCCAGAGCCGGGTCAAGACCGACATCGAGAAGCAGCAGCGCGAGTTCTTCCTGCACCAGCAGATGAAGCAGATCCAGGAGGAGCTCGGGTCCGACCCCCACAAGGAGGACATCGCCGGCAAGAAAGCCCGCGCCGAACTCAAGGATTGGCCCGAGAAGGTCGCGGAGACGTTTGCCAAGGAAATCGGCAAGCTCGAGCGCATGAACACCCAGAGCGCGGAGTACAGCGTGCAGTCCAATTACCTGGACCTCCTGCTCGACCTGCCCTGGAACATCACCTCCGAGGACAACTTCGATCTCGCTCACGCCCAGGAGATTCTCGATGAGGACCACTACGGATTGGAAAAGGTCAAGGAGCGGATCATCGAGCACCTCGCCGTGCTGAAGCTGAAGGGCGACATGAAGTCCCCCATCATTTGCCTTTACGGCCCTCCGGGTGTCGGCAAGACGTCACTTGGAAAGTCCATCGCCAAGGCGCTCGGCCGGGAGTATGTCCGCATGTCCCTCGGCGGAATGCGGGATGAGGCCGAAATCCGCGGCCACCGCAAGACCTACATCGGCGCCATGCCGGGCCGGGTCATTCAGAACCTGAAAAAGTCGGGGACGTCCAACCCACTCTTTGTCCTCGACGAGATCGACAAGCTGAGCCGGGACCTGCACGGCGACCCCTCCTCCGCCATGCTCGAGGTGCTGGACCCCGAGCAGAACAGTGCGTTCTACGACAACTATCTCGAGTTGGACTACGACCTGTCCAAGGTCATGTTCCTCGCGACGTCCAACAGCCTCGCCACCATCCAACCTGCGCTGCGCGACCGGATGGAGATCATCGAGGTTTCCGGATACACGGTGGAGGAAAAGGTGCAAATCGCCAAGCGCCACCTCATCCGCAAACACGTGGACGAGACGGGCATCACGGCAGAGCAGATTGAGATTCCCGACGCCACGCTCGAAAAGATCTGTGCCGAATACACCAACGAAAGCGGCGTTCGCGGGCTGGACAAGCGCATCGCCAAAGTGGTCCGCCACCGCGCTGTCCAAGTGGCCATGGATGTCCAGCACGAAGTGGCCATCCAGCCGGAGGAATTGACCGACATCCTCGGCCCCTCCCACGAGAAGGAGCGCTACGAAGGCAATGACGTGGCCGGGGTGGTCACGGGCCTGGCCTGGACGCCTGCTGGAGGCGACATCCTGTTCATCGAGACCAGCATCGTCAAGGGCAAGGGCAAACTGACCCTGACCGGCAACCTCGGCGACGTGATGAAGGAGAGCGCCGTCATCGCCCTGCAATACCTCAAGGCCCACGCTGCCGATCTGGACCTCGACCCGAAGGTGTTCGACAGCTATGATGTCCATGTGCACGTGCCAGCTGGCGCCATCCCGAAGGATGGACCCTCGGCGGGCATCACCATGCTCACGGCCCTCGCCTCCGTCTTCACCCAGCGAAAGGTGCGGAAGTTCCTCGCCATGACGGGCGAGATCACCCTCCGCGGTCAGGTCCTGCCGGTCGGGGGCATCAAGGAAAAGCTCCTCGCCGCGCGCCGGGCCGGCATCAAGGAAATCGTCCTGTGTGAAACCAACCGCAAGCACGTGGAGGACATCCAGGCACGATACCTCAAGGGCCTGCGTTTCCATTACGTGCAGAACATGACCGATGTGATCGATCGCGCCCTCCTGAAGGAGGTGGTCGACAACCCCCTCGAGGTGACCGCCGAATGATGTGTCGTCCGGCCTCCCTCCTCGCCGCTCTCCTGATGGTCCTCTGCGGAGGTCTGCAGGCCCAGGATGGACCCTCGAGGCCAGGGCTGCTGGACCTTCCACTGTCCGCACGACTCGCCGGTTCGGCCGAGAGCATGGGGGCGCCGCTGACCTCCACCCTCGGCGACGTCCTGGGCCAACCGGCCCTGCTCGACTCGACCCATGCCGGACAGCTCCACCTCGGGTACATGGACTTCTTCTCGGGAGCCGCCCAGGCGGCGGTGCTCTATGCCCGGCAACCGGAAGAACGGAAGTGGGTCTGGCACACCGGATTCCGAAACCTCGGCTTCGGCACCTTCACCGGCCGTGATCCGGTCGGGGTCGAAACCGGCAGCTTCACAGCGTCCGATGTTGCCTGGGTCAGTGGAGCCGCCCTGCCTCTCGACACGAACCTGACCCTCGGGACGTCCTTCTGGCTCGGCCAAAGTGTGCTGGCCGACCGCCGCTCCAACTTCGCCCAGCTCGATGTCGGCCTCACCTACCTGCGCCGGGACCGACAGCTGAGGCTCGCCGCCTTCTGGCGTCCTTGGGGCGGCATGACCAATGTGGGCGGTTCGGGCACCTCGGACCGATTCGAGGGCGATTTGAGCTTCTCCCTCGCCAAAGGGTTCGACAATGCCCCCTTCACCCTGCTGGCCACCTATGACGAGATGCAGACGTGGGACTTGGCTCCCGATGGGCTGTATGACGACACCATTGACCCCTTGACCGGGGACACCATCGCCAATGGAACCTGGGCGTTCGGCGACCGCCTGCTGCGCCATGTGGCCATTGGAACCGAGCTCGATCTGGGCAGCGGACTCCGCTTCCGCTTCGGCTACCACCACCGCCGGCGACAGGAATTGCGGCTGGCTGCGGCCCCGGGAACGGCCGGATTCGCATGGGGATTGGATTTCACCGTCAGAAGGTTCCAACTTGCGGTCGCCAGAAACACGTACCACACAGCCGGTGCGTCGACCCATTTGGCCATCCGGACCCGACTCACTGACCGTTGACCCCATGACCCGAATCCGCATCGCCATCGACGGACTGAGTGCTTCCGGCAAGAGCACCCTCGCCCAGGGGCTCGCCAAGGCCTTGAACTACCTCTACATCGACTCCGGCGCCATGTATCGCGCTGTCGCCCTCTTTGCCTTGCGGGAGAAGCTGGTCGACCGGGAGGGTCACCTTGACGAGGCCGGCTTGGTTGCCTCCCTGGACCGCGTGTTTCTCACCTTCCGGTTCAATCCGGCCAGCGGGCGGGGAGAAATCTGCCTCAATGGGCGCAACGTGGAGAAGGAAATCCGGACGCATGAAGTGTCCCGTTGCGTGAGCCTCATCGCCAAGGTGGGCGCCGTCCGGGACAAGCTGGTCAAATCCCAGCAGCAAATGGCCGCGGCCGGCGGGGTCGTCATGGATGGCCGCGACATCGGCACCGTGGTGTTGCCCGATGCGGAAGTGAAGTTCTTCATGACCGCCAGCGCCGAGGCCCGGGCCGCGCGGCGACACGCCGAACTGCTGAAGCGCGGTCGGACGGTTTCCCTGGAAGACGTCCACGCCAACCTCGCCGAACGGGACCACATCGACAGCACCCGGGATCAGGGGCCGCTCAAGCAGGCCCAGGACGCGGTGGTCATCGACAACAGCGACCTGTCCATCGAGCAGCAGTTCGAGCACATGATGTCCCTCGTCCAGGAGCGTCTGAATGGGTAAGGCCAACCGCCCCATGATGCTGTCGCTGCTCAGCCTGTGGTTTGCCGGTTGCCTCGCGACCAGTGCACCCCCCACCACTCCCGATCCCATCCGCCCGGCCTTCCTCGCCGGAGACACTGCGCTCGCCCGCGCCCAGCTCGACAGCCTGTCGATGGAGGAGCGGATTGCCCAGCTGATGATGGTGCCCCTCTATTCCAAGCCGGGCGAGCCCGAGAGTATGGCCTCCGTGGCGGCCCTCATCACCGAACTCGGCGTAGGCGGGGTCATTGCCATGCAGGGTGACAAGGCCAACACGGCCCACAACCTGCATCAGCTGGACAGTCTGGCCCGCATGAGAAGCGGGGTTGGCCTCCTCACCGCGATGGATGCGGAATGGGGCTCCGGCATGCGGTTGCCCGATGGCATCCGGTTTCCCAAGGCCATGGCCCTCGGTGCCATTGAGGATGTGGATCTCATCCGCCAAGCCGGCCGGGTGGCCGGGTATGAATTGAGAGCCCTCGGTGTGGACATGGATTTCGCCCCCGTGGTGGACGTGAACAGCAATCCGGACAATCCCGTCATCGGAAACCGGTCCTTCGGCTCCGATCCGGAGTCCGTCGGCACACGCGGTCTGGCGTGGGCCGAAGGACTCCGCGCCGCCGGGGTCATGGCGTGCGCCAAGCATTTTCCCGGGCACGGCGATGCGGATCTGGATTCCCACCTCGCCCTGCCCCGCATCCTGTCGGACAGCGCGACGTTGGCCCAGATCGAACTCCCCCCCTTTCGCCAGCTCATCCATGGGGGTGTCGAAGGGGTGATGACGGCCCACCTCGAAGTCCCGGCCCTCGACAGCGTGACGGGCCTCCCCACCTCGCTGTCCCCACGCGTCATCGGCGACCTGTTGCTCGACTCCCTCGGATTCGAAGGGCTGGTGTTCACCGACGCCCTCACGATGGCGGGGGTGGCGGAACCCGTCCCACCCGGCACCCGCGAGATCGAGGCACTGCGGGCGGGCAATGACATTCTGCTCTTCCCCTCGTCTCCGGCCCTGGTTGTGGACAGCATCATGGCCGCCCTGTCCTCCGGACGGCTGGACACCGCCCGGGTGAACGAAGCCTGCCTGAAGGTCCTGCTCGCCAAGCAGTGGGGCGAGAACGCCGTGCCCCTGCTGGGCCAGCTTCACCTCGCCGCCCTCCAGCGCACGCTCCGGGAACACATGTTGACCCGCCTCGGACCGGTCCACACCCCTCGATCCGACGCGAACGTCGTGCTGGTGATCGTCGGCAACCGGGGAGAGGCCCTCGAAGACCGGTTGCGACTGGCCATTCCGGACCTGGAGGTCATCCGCCACGGCAAGGGCGCCCTCACCCCCATCGACGTGGCGGGCTTGGTCCGTCGCGTAGACGGAGCCGACCACATCCTGCTGGCTTTCCTCGACGAAAGCAATCGGCCCTCTCGGCGTTTCGGAATTCCCGCGGGCGGGGAATCCTTGGTGAACGGCTTGGCCGAGCTCGGCGCGGATCTGGACATCGCCCTCTTTACGAGCCCCTATGCCCTCGAGCACCTGCCCGCGGCAGAGGGAGCGGGTTGGCTCATCGCCTTCCACGAGGATGACCCGACCCAAAAAGCGGCCGGCGCCGCATGGTGCCTGGAGGGGAGCGCCCTCGGTCGATTGCCTGTGGACGTGGCCACGTGGACGGCTGGTATGGGCCACCCCACCCCCGCGCGCCGACTTCCCCACGCCTCGATCCCGGCAGACTCTCGGATGGGCGAGCGCCTCGACAGTTTGGCCAACGACGCCATGGACATGGGCGCTACGCCGGGCCTTCGGCTTCTCGTGGTCCACGAAGACTCCATTCGATACGACCGTGCGCTCGGTACCCTGGGCGATTCGGCGGCCACCCCGGTGACCCGGGAAACCCTGTACGACTTGGCCTCCATCACGAAGGTGGCCACCTCCACCCTGATCACCATGATGACCGTGGAGCGCGGCATGCTCGACCTGGACGCCCGGCTGTCCACTCTCCTCCCCGCCCGGGAAGGCGTCGTCCTCGACGAGGAATTGGGGCGCCGGACCCTGCGTGACCTCCTCGCCCACCGTTCAGGGATGCCGGCGTGGATCCCCTTCTACCTCGACCTCGTCGCCCATGACGACACGACGGCCGCCGCCTTGTCCGACACGGTCCGCTCCGGTTGGATGGAACTCCGCCCCGGTCGGTGGATGGATCCCGCGTGGTGCGATACGGTCCACCACCGCATCCGGACCACGACCCCTCGGGATCCCGGGCGGTACCGGTACAGCGACTTGGGATACTACCTGCTTCAGGATGTGCTGGAATCCCTGTGGAATGCACCGCTTGATCAGCTGGCCGACAGCCTCATCCATGCTCCGCTCGGATTGCAGCGCATCGGATACCGTCCGTTGGAATGGAGCCGCCTGGATGACCTCGCCCCCACGGAACTCGACACCCTCTTCCGCCAAAACTGGGTCCGAGGCACGGTGCACGATCCGGGTGCGGCCATGATGGGCGGCGTCGCCGGTCATGCCGGCCTGTTCTCGGATGCCCATGACCTCGCGGTCCTCCTGGAGGCCATGCGACGCGGTGGAGAATGGAATGGTGTCCGCTTGGTCCGTCCGGAAACGGTGCAGGACTTCACTGCGCGGGCCTTTCCCGAGGAGGACAACCGGCGCGCCATCGGCTGGGACAAGCCGGGACTCGAGGAGGACAGCGGTGCCAGCGGCAACGCCGGAAGCTGGTCGAGCTTTGGACACAGCGGGTTCACCGGCACGTTGGCCTGGACGGACCCCGAGGGCGGCTGGACCGCCATCTTCCTGAGCAACCGGATCTGCCCGGATGCCGAGAACCGGACCCTCATCGACGAGGACATCCGCACCAAGGCCCTCTGGATCCTCGAGGAGGAGCTTGGCCTTCCCCATCGCTTCGACCCTCCTGCACCCGCCGACCCGGGGAGTGTCTCCCCGCGTTAACTTCGTCCCATGCGCGTAGGAATGGTGTGTTACCCCACCTTCGGGGGAAGCGGCGTGGTCGCCACTGAACTCGGCAAGGCCCTCGCCGCGCAGGGGCATGAGGTGCATTTCATCACCTACGATCAGCCCGTTCGGCTCGGAAGCTTCCGGCCCAACGTCTACTACCACGAGGTCCGCATCTCGAAGTACCCCCTCTTCGATTACCCACCCTACGAGCTCGTGCTCGCCTCCAAGATGGTCGAGGTCGCCCGTCAACAGAAGCTCGACCTGCTTCACGTGCATTATGCGATTCCCCATGCCTCCAGCGCCTACACGGCCAAGCAGATTCTGAAGGACGGGGGCATCCACCTGCCGGTCATCACGACCCTGCACGGCACGGACATCACCCTGCTCGGGAAGGATCCGAGCTTCGAGCCGGTCATCAGCTTTGCCATCAACCAGAGTGACGCCGTGACGGCCGTGAGCTCCAGCCTGCGAAGCGACACCTACAAGCTGTTTGGCATCAACCGCGACATCGAGGTCATCCCGAACTTCATCTGCCCGGAACACTTCGCCGGCCTCGGGTCGGAGCACAACCGGTCCGAGTTCGCCAAGGAAGGAGAAGCGCTGGTCTGTCATGTCTCCAACTTCCGCTCGGTCAAGCGTGTCGAAGATGTCGTCCGCGCCTTTTCCCTTCTCGCAGAGCAACGACCGGCCCGGCTGCTGATGGTGGGCGATGGTCCCGACCGGCCGGCCGCCGAACGGTTGGCGCGTGAACTGGGCGTCACGGACCGGGTCACTTTCCTCGGTAAGCTCAAGAATCCGCTGGAGGCCCTCGCCCTCGCCGACCTCTTCCTGCTCCCGTCCGAAAGCGAGAGCTTTGGACTGGCCGCCTTGGAAGCCATGGCCTGCGGTGTGCCCGTCGTGGCCACGGAAGCCGGTGGTCTGCCCGAGGTGATCCGTCACGGGGTGAGCGGCATGCTGGCCCCGGTGGGCGACGTGGAGCGCATGGCGGACCACGCCGCCTTCCTGCTGGCCCCCGAAAACCACGACCGGTTCCGGAAACAGGCGCTGGAACGGGCATCCTCCTTCCACATCGACGCCGTCCTGCCCCTCTATCTGGCCGCCTACGAGCGGATCCTCACCCCGCTCCCCACCGCCTGATGGGCACTGACACCCGACGCAAGGACGGCCGCATTGGCGACCGCATCACCTTTGACCACAGCGAGGACGCCCTGCGCGTCGACATCCGCCAGCAGATTCCGCCGGCCCAAATGTCCCTCCTGTCCATCTGGTTGGTCGCGTGGTGCGCGCTCGAAGCGGCCGTGGTGTACTTCTGGACGCAGGAGCCGAACGAGGGCAACGCGTGGCTGGGATACGCCATCTACAGTGCCTTCTGGGGCTTCTTTGCCTTCCGCATCGGAAAGGTGTGGCTCTGGCGGTGGCGCGGACGCGAGGTGCTCGTGGTCGACCGCAAGGGCGTGAGCATCGCCATGGCCTTCGGTGAACGGGGCCTTCCGGATTTCTTTGCCCACGGCACCTATTCCTTGCCGAAGCGGATCAAGGAAAACCCGCAGCAAATCCTGAGGACCTTCGAATCGGCCTTTTGGTCCTTGGGCGGCGAAACGCTCCAGTTCTCCAGCGGCAAGCGCACGATGGTCCTGGGCAAACAGCTCAGCGACCGCGACGCGGACACCCTCCTCAAGATGGTACAATCGGCCGTCCGGCGGTTGTCCTCCGACTGATTTCGGCCTCAGGAAATTACCCTTTCAGAGCGCGGATGGCGGCCGCGTACCCCTCGAGTCCCAGACCGCAGATCACACCGCGACACACCGGACTCAACAGGCTCGTGTGCCGGAATTCCTCTCGGGCGTGGACGTTGGTGATGTGGACTTCCATCACGGGGGCGGTGATGGCGGCGACCGCGTCGCGCAACGCCACTGAGGTGTGGGTGTAGCCCCCGGCATTCAGAACGATGCCGTCCGAGGCAAAGCCGATGTCGTGCAGATGGTTGATGAGTTCGCCCTCCACATTGGACTGGAAATGGTGCAGCTCCAGCTTCGGGAAGGTGGTGCGGAGCGTTTCGAGGTAAGACTCGAAGGACGCGTGGCCGTATTTCTCGGGCTCCCGCTGGCCGAGCAGGTTCAGGTTGGGTCCGTTGACAATGTGCAGGGCCATGGCGTGATTCAATCCAGTGCAATTTCGTCGTGGGCGTCCACAAACAGGATGTTGCCGATGCCGTGGTGGGCCTCGAAGAGCTTCACGCCTTCGCGGCGGATGTCGGCGTCGTTGAACCCGATGAAGGTCAGGTCCGCAAACTTGCTGCGCTCGTCAATCAAGGCCTCCTTGAGGTCACCGGGCATTTCCTCGACCATCTCGATGTTCTGCTCGCTCACGGGAATCCGGCCGGCCTGAATCTGGTCGCGAAGGGCCTGCTCCTTCTTGGCCCGGTCCCCGTCCCGATAGATGGAGAACACCTGGATGTGGGATTCGCGCCAATCCGGATGCCCCTGGAGCACATAGGCCATGAGGATCATGAGGCTGGCGTTGGCGCTGTCCTCGGGGGTGATCCAGATGTGGATGGTTCGCTTTTCCCCGAACCCACGGAAGCTGGAACGAAGCAGGCAGAGGTCGAGCTGCGAGCCGCGGAGAAGATCGTAGTTGGCCACGAGTTCCTGGGCGCTCTTGGGCTGTTCATCGATGTACTCGAGCAGGATGGCGTTGTTGCCCTGGCCACTGATGCCCGGAAGCTGCACGCACTGGGCAATGGCCGAAGTGTAGGACGGCGAGACGATGGTCGACATGCTCACCCGGCTCTTGACCGCCTTGCCGAGGTCGGCGAGCCCTTGCTTGGCCCGGATCGAGCTGCGGAAGGTGCGGGCGTCCAATCGGCCCTCGATGAGGTGCACATAGGTTCCAAAACCCTGCCGGTGGGCCAGCCAGCGCACCATGTCAAAGGCACCCGGACGGCGGAACGTGTCCTGGCTCACCCCGAGCACCATGGGACGCCAGTCCTTGCGGTCGAGGTCGGCGCGGTCCCGACGCTGGAGCGTCAGTTGCAGGTAGCGGCTCAATTGGAACAGCATGCCCCGGAACAGCGCGACCATCCCACTTCCCCCACGGCGGGAGAGCCCCACATAGATGATCGCCATGATGACGATGCTCCCTACCGCATAGCTGAAGTTCATGAGGAACATCAGGTAGAAGCAGGTAAAGGCCCCGATGAGGCTGAGGAACCAATGCGACCGGAATGTGGGCCGATAGCTCGGACTCGCGGCGAAATGCTCGAACAGACTGACCAGGCAGATGGCGCCGTAGGTCACCATGAAGAACATGGAAATGATCTCGGCGACCGCATTGATGTCCCCGAGAGAAACGAAAACGAAGCCGATGGCGCAGGTGACGATGGACGCGATGACCGGCTCGTTGTCGGACTTGCGGCCCCGCTTGAGCCGGAGACCGATTGCCTTGGGGAAAATCCGGTCGACGGCGAGCGCCTGCAGGGTGCGCGGTGCAATGATCACGCTGCCCAATGCACTGGAGACAGCGGCAGCGGCGAGGCCCATCGGAATCAAGGGTGGCCAGATGGCGATGGCCTCCATGTACAGCTCGTCGGACGCCAGCTGCTCGGGGCTCGCGCTGACCCAGAACTTGAGGGCCACCAAAATGTACACGATGATGCCAGCCACGGTGGCCCACAGGGTGCCCCGCGGAATGGCGGTCGCCGGGTCCTTCAGGTCCCCGCTCAGGCCCAGGCCTGCTGCGATGCCGGTGAAGGCCGGGAAGATGAACGTAAAGACCTCGATGAACGTGTACCGGTCGATGACCCGACCGTCGGCCGTGGTGAAGCTCGCATCGATGGTCTTCAAAATGTCCAGTTCCGCCTGTGGCTCGCCCGTCCCGAAAAAGAAACTGATGAGCGCCAGGACCAGCACGGCCACGACGCCGTAGAGGGCCTTGACCCCCACCTGCGCCCCCTTGGTCAACATCAGCAGCGTCAAGAGCGCCATGAAGCCGTAGTTGATCTGCCACGGCTGCAACACCACACCCTGCGTGGCCTCGAGCCAGGCAGTCAGGTCCCGCGTCGAGACGGTGAAGGCGATGATGTAGAAGGCCACGCTGATGGCCTGGCTGAGGAAGAGCGCGATGCCGATGGCCCCACCGATGGAGAGGCCGAAGGACCGGCTGATCATGTAGTACGCTCCGCCCCCTTCGACCTTCTGGTTGGTCGCAATCTCCGCCACGGCGAGGGCGGTCGGAATGGTCACGAGGTGGCCGAGCAGGATGATGGCCAGCGTCGACAGCAGGCCCACGTGGGCCACCGCGAAACCAAACCGGAGGAACAGGATGGCCCCCAGAATGGTCGAGATCGCCGTCATGAAGACAGCAAACGTCCCCAGTCCCTTCTCCTGCATGACTCGAAAGTAGGCCCTGTCCCCACTTTGCCACCGCCCCTCGGGAATGCGCTATCGACACGGTTGTCCACGAAGTCCAAGGCAAACAACTCGGTCACTCACAAACCGAAAGCACACACGAGCGAATCGAATGCCCCCAAGCATGCATTCTACCTCCATCATTGGGCATGGATTCAGAGATGTGTGCCCTCTTGAGGAAACTTGATGAGATGCATCAAGCAGCCCTCGCAATCGAACTGGCCAAGAAAAAACTGATTGAAGACGACGAAGTCAGTCGGAGATCTCGAAGGTCTCGAGGATCCAGATGTCCTTGGTGATGGACTG